>JACXUS010000512.1 GCA_014763785.1 Sphingomonadales bacterium
GCCGCCCCATGGGGCGGCGCAACCCCTCCCCTGCCCGCGCGGCCCAAAGCCCCCGGAACGCCAAACGCCGCGCCTAAAGGCGCGGCGCTCTCCTCCGGACCAAGCCGCTCACCCGCCTCAGGCCTTGGGGGCGTCGTCGTCCTTCTCGATGCCGTAGCGCGTGATCACGCCATTCTGGCTCAGCACGAAGAGAAACAGGATCGCGGTCAGCCCGAAGGTCTTGAAATTCACCCAAGCCTGTTCCGACAGCGTCCGCCAGATCACCTCATTCGCGACCGCCAGCGCCAGAAAGAGCAGCGTGAAGCGCTTGGTCAGGATCATCCAGCCCTCATGCCGCATCGGCAGCGCCTCGCCCATCACGAGCTCGAGCCACGGCTTGCCGCGCAGCAATCCGACCCCCAGCGCGCCCGCAAACAAGAGATAGATCAGCGTCGGCTTCATCTTGAAGAAGGTCGGATCGTTGAGCCAGACCGACAGCCCGCCAAAGACCACGACCAGAACCAGCGTCGCGATCTGCATCGCCGAGAGCTTGCCCGTCAGCCGCCACTGCACCACCGTGGCCAGCACCAGAAGCGGCACGAAAACCGCCGTCGCAATGACAAACCCGCCGTAATCGACCCCGCCGATGGAAACCGTGTGATCCTTGAACTTCGAGAACACCGCGAAGAACACGAGCAGGGGCCCGAATTCCAGCGCCACCTTGAGCCAGGGATTGAGTTTCTTCGTCTCGGTCATGGTCACCCCGCCATCTCCACAATCACCGCCCCCACCGCGATCAGCGCCATCAGCGCGGTCCGCCGCGGCCCGACCTTCTCGCCCAGCACGAGCCAGCCGATCAGCGCCGCAAAGACCGTCGAGGTCTCGCGCAGCACCGCCGCCTCGCCGACATTGTCGAGCCGCGTGGCCAGCATGATCGAGCCGAAGGAGAAATAGGCCACAATCGCGCCGATGACACCCCTTTTCAGCAAGGGCCCGATTTCCGAGCTCGGCAGATGCCGCCAGCGCCGGAAGGTGGCGACGGGCATGAACCAGCCATCGAGAAAGAAGAACCACGCCAGAAACGTAAACGGATCGGCCGTCGCGCGGATGCCATAGGCATCATAGGTCGTGTAAAGCGCGACGAAGGCCCCGGTCAGCACCGCAAAGCCTAGCGCCGGAACCATCGTCTCGCGCCCCGCGGTGATCGTGCGCAGATTGTAAAGCGCAAGCCCGTAGATC
>JACXUS010000199.1 GCA_014763785.1 Sphingomonadales bacterium
TCTGATGGCTCGGTCAGTCGACCGCGCATATCGCGGAACAGGTCGCTAAGCAGCCAGTCGCCGCTATTCCAGTTTTGCCAGATAGTCGAGGATCGGCTGGTAATCCGGCGAGGCGGTGATCTCGGTCGGGGCGATGCCGATACCCCAGGTCAGGCTGGTGCGGTCTTCGTCGATCGGGCGGTCGATGACGATTTCGCCCACGCGGTAGGGTGTGCCGTCCTGATGGGGGAAGGCGGTCGCCGCCTCGCGGAAATAGCGGTAGGTGACGGGCGTTTCGGCAAACACGTCCTTGCCGAAATCGTAGCGCTGGGTGGACACGACCATGCGGTAGCGCCGCGCCGCCTCCAGCGCGGCAGATTGCGGCGGGTAAAGCAGCGCCCCGGCCAGGTTGCCGTCCGTATCCAGATGATCTCCCCGCGCAGTCAGTTCCTTCAGCAGCGCGGCACGCTGGCGCTGCGTCGCAACATAGGTCTCGGCCGTGTCGGTCGCCAGCGCGGGCCAGTCGGCGGAATAGCCCCGGTCCTTGCGGATCTGCTGCGCAAGGAACGCCTCGACGCTGGCGGGCATCACGCCGTAAAGGTTCACCCCCACAACATGTTCCAGGAAATGGGCGAATTCGCCCTTGGCCATGGCGCGGTTCATCGGATCGGGGCGGGAGGTTCGGCCGATGCCTTCCGCGTCCTGCGGCGCGCGATAGCCCATCGCGGTATTCTCGCCCCATCCCGCGTCCCCGGGCAGGCGGCGCGGCAGGGCCCAGGTGCTGTCGATGGTCACGCCGACGCCGGACTGGAAGGTTTCCCAGCCCCCCGTTTCGCGCTGCGGCTCGTGCCCGGAATGGCAGCCCACGCATTGCACCAGTTCCGAGGGGGTCTGGACGCGCAACGCGCCGCCCTCGTCCTCGATCCAGCCGGCCAGGATCCAGCCCGCGCCATTGTCGATCCAGCCTTCGCTGCGGCTGGCATAGGCGGGGGCGCTTTCCTCCTTGATTTCGGGGCCGGCATATTCGGGATCAAACCGCCGGTTCTTGTACATGTAGCGGATTTCCTTGACCCGGTCGGCGCGGGCACCCGGAAAGCGGCCGGGGGCACCTTCGCTGCCGTCGGCCTCGGTATCGACATAGTGCAGCGGATGGGCGAATTCGGTGCCGATGGGATAGATGCCCGGCTGCACCGGCACCTCGGCGGCCGCCCCCTGATAGGTAGCAGGCGCATCGGCGGGCAGATGGTCGGAGACGGCGGCCGCCACCAGATCGAGGTTGGCGGCATAGGTGGCGATGTCAAACTGCCCCGCCGCATCCTTCATGAAGCGTTCGGGCAGGCGGATGTAGATGCCCGACACCGACCCGGTCAGCGGCGTGAAGATGCCGTGGGGCACGAAATTGACCGACCGCCAGCCGGTGATCCAGCCTTGCCCGTCATGAAAGAACGCCCCCTCTGCGCGGTCGCTGCGCACGAAGCCATCCGCATCGGCGGGCAGGTCGGCGGGCGACAGCGCGGGGAACAGACGGAACGGATCATCCTTGACGCCGGTATCCCAGACCCGCGCATCGCCCGGGCGGCGGGCTGCGGCGGCGGACCAGTTGTCCTGGCTCACCCAGGCGGCCATGTCCCATTTGGCGGGGTCCAGACCCGCCTCGGCCACGGCGGCGCGCAGGCGTTCCGGGTGCAGCGTGTTTTCCCAGGGGTTGATCGAGCCATTGGGCCGGAACGGGTAATCCAGCGCGGCAAAGGCATAGCTGGCCGTCAGATCGCCGATATAGGGCGACCAGCCCCCCTGCGGCGCGTTGTTGCCAAAGTGGCGTTTGGCCAGCCCATCGGTGTGGCAGACCTGGCAGGGGTTCTGCGTGCCGCCCGCCGTCTCGATATAGCATTGCGCCGGGATATGGGCATAGGGGTTGGGAAACTGTGACCGCGAGATGTAGCTGCCGATCAAGGGCGCTGCGACGTATTCGGCCCTCATGACGGCTGTCTGCGCAAGCAGGGTCGCGCTGGCCAGAAGAAGCGGGCGAAGCGGGAAACGGGGCATGGGGCGGACCTCGGAGGGTGCAGGGGAATTGCAAGGGGCCGGACCCTGTGACAGGCCCGGCCCCCTTTGTTCGGATCAGCGGTCAAGCGCCGATCAGAGGCCCGGCAGACCGGCCAGATAGCCCACATGGGCATCCAGCTTGTAGTTCGGCGTGCCCTTTTCGTTCGCGCCATACAGTTCCACGGCCTTGGCTTCCAGCTTGGCAATCACCTCGGCGGGCATGCTGTCCAGCCAGTCGCCCTGGTGCTGGTTGTTGGCCATCACGTAGGCATGGCCGCCCAGGTTGTCGACAACCTGCAGGCCGGTGGCCTCGGCGCCCGACCCTTGGCTGATGATCCGGCTCAGCTTGCCGGTATCGACGTTGTAGGCCCAGACGAAGTTGTTGACATGGGTGCCCGAGTCTTCACCGATGAACAGCGTGCGCATCGCTGGCGAGAAGAACAGGTTGTCGGGGTTGGCGATCTTCTCGGGGTTGGCGGTGTTGCCCAGGGCATCGACCGCGATATCCTCGCCCACCAGCGCGGCGGGGGCGGCCATCTTCACGCCGACCCAGTCCGAGGCGATCGCGTTGCCCTCGGTGTCCTTGCGGCCGCCTTCCAGGGCGATCTCATAGGTGGCACCGGCCGTGATCTTGGCGGTCTGGATGTGATCCTGTGCCGCCCCCTCTTCCGCCTGCATGCCCTTTTCGTTGTAGGACATGGCCATGTAGAGGTTCTTCTTGACCGGATCGGCGGCCACGCCTTCCATCTTGTTGAACTCGGTCGTGGCACCCAGGTAGCCGGCATAGCGACGCGATTCCAGGAAGGCTGCGGCCTGTTCCATGCCCGGCTTCAGGCGCAGGATCTCGTCGCCCGAATGACCGGCGCGAACCATCTTGTAGCCTTGCGCGGCCCAGTCCGGGGTCGCCTCGGCGGTGGTCGATTCGAAGATGTCGTCAAAGGTCACGCCGCTGTCGATGATGGCGCGCACTTCGGCATCGGTGGCGTGGCCCAGCTTGACCCAGTCCAGCGTCGCCGCACCGGCGCCTTCGCCCGAGGTCTGGTTCCAGCGGGCGGCATAGAGCGTGCCCGAGGACAGATCCTTTTCGGCATCGGCCACATACATGAACATCGCGACGTGGTTGCCGTCATCGCCGAAATAGGCGGTGCGGTTGTCGGGCATCACGCGGGCCAGTTCCCATGTGGCGCGGCCCATCGAATAGTGCTTGGCGACCGAGGTGGAGCCATCGGCCTTGACCGTCACTTCCGGAATGAAGCCATAGTTGTAGGGGTTGGCCGCGGTGCCGCCCAGATAGACTTCGGTCATCGCGCGCACGCCCTCGGTGGTCTTCTTCAGGTTCTTCTCACCCGAGACCGCCTGGAAGTAGAGGTCGTAATCCTCTTCCGAGCCAAGGTGGGTGTTCCACGGCGTCGGGCCACCGGCGCAGGGGATCCACAGGCCGTTGACGCCCGAGAAGTCGATCGCCTTGACCGAGGTCGCCTTCAGCGCGCCATCGGGGCCTTGCTCGACAGCGGCCAGGCTCATCGACATCGGCATCCGCGAATAGCCGCCCTCGGCGCGGCGGGATTCAACGCCGTTGGCCAGCAGCCAGTCGTATTCGTACTGCGTGACCATGTAGAGATGGCCTTCGATGTCCAGCAGGCTGTTGGCGTCCGGCGTCTCGGCAATGACCAGATCGCCGTTCACGTCCTTCACCGGCTCGCCCTTGGCGTTGAAAATCTGCGCCGCCGCGTTGTCGCCCAGCTTGTCGGTGTTCTTGAACATCGACACATAGGACAGCGGAAATTCCTTGGTGGTGCCGTCGCTGTAGGTGACCTTGGCCACGGATTTGGAATGGGTCGTCACCATCTCGGCCGCATCGGTGGGCGCGGGGGTGTCGGTGAACTCGACCGATGTCACGTCGGCGGCAAGCGCGAAACCGGCAGAAAGTGCAAATGCGGCGGTGCTGCAAAGCAGGGAGATACGGTTCATGGCTGGGATGATCCTCGCTGGTTTGTGATTCGACAGGTGGGCCGATCATTCACCTGTAGATATCGCCGGTTATTGACACATCCGTGACACCGGGCCAGATGACTGCCGTTCTTGAAGACACCAGACTATGCGGGCGGCGGCTTTGGCATCCGCGTGGAACGCTCTGTGCTGTCTGCCGGCAACGTCCGCCAAAGGTCCGGGGAAATCGAAGCACGAACTGGC
Source organism: Sphingomonadales bacterium (assembly GCA_014763785.1). Lineage (GTDB taxonomy): Bacteria > Pseudomonadota > Alphaproteobacteria > Rhodobacterales > Rhodobacteraceae > Rhodobacter. Next base: position 4,219 of record JACXUS010000199.1, read on the forward strand.
GCCGATCGGCGCGGATGACCGTGACGACGGTTTCCAGATCAGCGCAGCCGGGATCCTTGCATGCCAGTTCATCGCGCGCAAGCGCGCCTCGACCGCCGTCAGAGTGTCGGTGTCCACAAGGTCGGTCTTGTTCAACAGCACGATGTCGGCATAGGCGATCTGTTCGGCGGCCTCATGGCTCTCGTCCAGATGGGTGGACAGGTTGACCGCATCGGCCACCGTCACGATCGCGTCCAGCCGGGTGCGGGCGGCCACGTCGGCATCGACGTAGAACGTCTGCGCCACGGGGGCGGGGTCGGCCGGACCGGTCGTCTCGATCAGGATGCCGTCGAGGCCCTTGCGCTTCATCAGCCCGCCGATGATGCGGATCAGAGCGCCCCGCACGGTGCAGCAGATGCAGCCGGTGTTCATCTCGAACACTTCCTCGTCGGCGTCGATCACCAGATCATTGTCGATCCCGGTTTCGCCGAATTCGTTGATGATGACGGCGAACTTGCGGCCGTGGTTCTCGGTCAGGATGCGGTTCAGAAGCGTGGTCTTTCCCGCGCCCAGAAAGCCGGTGAGGACGGTGACGGGGATTTGGGGTCGGTCAGGCGCCGCCGTCCAGATGCGGGACAAGGGCGCGGATCGCGTCGAACAGGCCGGGATTGTGCCGCGCCTCGGCCTCATGGGCGGCGGTAAAGCGGGCATCCTCGGCGGCCATCGCGGCCTCGGCCGCAGCCGAGCGCTGCGCCTGCGGATCCTCGGCGCGGGCAATCTCGGCCTCATGGGCCAGGATGCGCGCCTCATGCGCATAAATCCGCGCCTCGACCCGCTTGAGGATCGACAGCGCCTCCATATGGCGCTGCCGCCAGAGGGCGTGGTCGTGCTGCTGGTGCAGATGGGTGTCGTGCATATCGGTCATTTTCGGCGTTCCTTCCGGACCGGGTAAAAGGCCCCGGCGCAAAAGCCTTGCGCCGGGGGCGATGTCGGGCGCGCGGTCTTACTTGGCCAGCGCGGCGGTGAGGGTGGCGATGTTGTAGCGCATCATGCCCAGATAGGTGTTGGCCGGTCCGTCCGCCGGCGACAGTGCGTCGGAGAACAGCGTGCCGCCCACCTTGGCCCCGGTTTCCGCCACGATCTGTTCCAGAAGGCGCGGATCGGCGATGTTTTCCATGAATACGGCCGGAATCGCCTCTTCCTTGATCTGGGTGATCAGGGTGGCGACATCGGCGGCCGAGGCTTCGCTTTCGGTGCTGATGCCTTCGGGCGCGTGGAAGGTCAGGCCGTAGGTTGCG
>JACXUS010000513.1 GCA_014763785.1 Sphingomonadales bacterium
GGTGCCGGTGGCAGTCTCGGATGGGCGCACGGTCGACGCGCCGCGGCTGGTGGACGTGAAGGCGCACCACATGGCCGAGGCCTTCACCCGCGCGGCGAATTGGAAGCGGTTCGACAAGCGCGAGGGCGAGTGGCTCAGCACCGACTGCCCGCACAGGATCGCGGAGACCTTCCTGGCGCGCGAGGGCCAGTGGCGCCTGCCGGTGCTGACCGGGATCATCAACTGCCCGACCCTGCGCGCCGACGGCTCGATCCTCGACCTGCCGGGCTATGACGCGCAGACCGGGCTGCTGTTCGACCCGCAGGACGTGCGCTTCCCCGCCCTACCGCGCGATCCCGACCAGGCCACGGCCCTTCGCGCGCTCGCCTTCCTCAAGGATCTGATCTCGACCTTCCCCTTCGTGACGGACGGGGATCGCGCCGTCGCCCTTTCGGCCATCCTGACCGCGCTGGTGCGCCGCTCGCTGCCGACGGCCCCGCTCCACGGGTTCAACGCGCCGACGGCGGGCACGGGCAAATCCATGCTGGTGGACCTCGCGAGCCTGATCGCCACCGCCCGTCCCGCGCCAGTGATCGCGCAGGGCAAGTCCGAGGAGGAAATGGAGAAACGGCTGGGCGCGGCGCTGATCGCGGGCGACGTGCTGATCGCCATCGACAACTGCGAGGAACCGCTGGGCGGCGAGCTTCTCTGCCAGACAATGACGCAGACGAGCCTCAAGGTCAGGATTCTCGGCAAGTCCGTGAACGCCGAGGTCCCGAGCAACGCGGCCATCTTCGCCACCGGCAACAACCTGACCTTCGAGGGCGACATGACCCGCCGCGCGCTCCGCGCCACGCTCGACGCCGGGGTGGAGCGGCCCGAGTTGCGGGCCTTCGACCGCGATCCCCTCGCCATGGTGACCGAGCAGCGCGGTGACTACGTCTCGGCCGGGCTGACCGTCCTGCGGGCCTTCCACATCGCCGGCCGACCGCAGCAGCGCGCGCCGCTCGGCTCCTTCACCGACTGGTCGCGCTGGGTCCGCGATGCCCTGATCTGGCTGGGCGAGGCCGATCCCTGCGACACGATGGAGGAGCTGCGCGGCGCAGACCCGAAGCTCGAGGCGCTGACCTCGGTCCTGGAAGGGTGGCGCGAGGTGATCGGCCTGCAGCCCGCCAACGTCCGCGACGTGATCGAGCGCGCGACCGAGCAGCGACCGCAGCTCTACGGCCGC
>JACXUS010000514.1 GCA_014763785.1 Sphingomonadales bacterium
CACCGCCCGCACCTATTGCGCCGCGGTCAAGGCCAAGGGCGGGGCTGCGGGCGCGCCGCAGACCGTGGCCGCGCTGAGCGATCCGGCGCAGGCGCTGGGCGAGCAGTTCTGCATGGCCGAGGCCGAGGCCACCGCGCAGGGCATCGAGCTGGCGAAGGGCTTCACCGGCTTCACCCCCGAGCAGATCGCCGCGCAATGCCGCGATTTCGGCGCGCTGCTGGCCGATCAGGTGGCGCTGCTGGGCACCACGCCGCGCGATGATATGGTCGCCTCGGTGCAGGGCTGGGGCGCGCAATCGGGCATGACCGAGGCGCAGCTGGCGGGCACCGCCAAGGTCTGCCTGTCGATGGGCTATTCGACCGATGACATGGGCGTCGCGCTCGGCTCGGCGCTCGTGCTTACGGGGGCTGGCAACATGACCTATGCCGAATTCCTCGGCCATCATCTGGCCGGTGGGGTCGGCATCGAGGCGCATCCCGAACTGGCGGTGGACTGGTATGATCTGGCCGCGAATGCCGCCGCGATCGGCCAGACCCCGGTCTTTGGCGCCGCCACCCCCGAGCGTGGCGCGCTGATCCACAAGGCGGCGATGGCGCTGGCCGGGCGCAGCGAAGCGGTGCCTGCGGTGGCGCCGGTGCCGGTGTCGGCGCCGGTCTTGGAACAGGGCGGGGCGGCCTCGGGGCTGGCGGGCTTTGGCGCGGCCGCGGCGCAGCTGATGCAACAGCCCAAGGGGAACTGACGGCGGGTTCAGAGGCGGTTGCGCCGCCGCTTTGCGGCGGCGCCCCGGGGGCGGAGGCGGTGCCAAGGCACCGCCTCCGCCTCAGCCCGTTCCGGCCGGTCGCGAAAATGGTGTCGGGGTGCAAATTGGGGCTTTTCATTCGCGAAAGGCTCGGCTACATCGCCCCTCACCAAGCCAGAGCGTGCGGTTGTGGCGGAATTGGTAGACGCGCAGCGTTGAGGTCGCTGTGGGGTAACTCCCGTGGAAGTTCGAGTCTTCTCAACCGCACCACTTCAAAGCCCCGGGCCCCGGCCCGGGGTTTTGGTTTTTGGTCCCGGGGCTTTGCGCGGCTGAGCGTGCTCGCGGCCACGATCTGCGGCCCACCGCCCGGAGTTGCCATCCGGGATCGCCGATTGGGGCGCGGTCTGGGGGGCCGATTGTGGCGCCACCCGGGATCGCCGATTGGCCCGCCGCATGGGCGCAGTCCCGAGG
>JACXUS010000515.1 GCA_014763785.1 Sphingomonadales bacterium
GTTCTGCACCACGCTGACGGCGGTGCGCTTCGTCGCCGCCACCGGGGTGACGCTGGACGTCAGCGCGATCGCCATCGGCCGCTGGTTCTGATCGCCCGGCTCAGCCGCGGGCGACGCGGGTGGCCAGCCAGCCCAGGAAGGCCCGGTCGGGCGCGGTCAGCCGCGGCCGGCCCGAGGTGTCCCACCAGGCGCGCCATTCGGCCTGCAGCGCATAGACGTCCCAGCCCGGCGCCAGGGCCCGGGCGGCCTCGATCACCTCGGGGCCAAAGCCCGGCAGGCCGGTGCCGGGGGCCGGCCCCCCGGTGTCCTCGATCACCCCGGTGCGGGCAAAGCGGATCACGTCGCCGGGTTCCTCGGACAGGGTGTAGTCGGGCAGCGCGGCCTCGTCGATCATCCGGCGCAGGGCGGCGCGGAACACCCGCACCGGCGCGGTCGATCCCGATTTCTTGTGCAGCGTGGCCACGCCCACCCGCCATTCCGGCTGGCGCCCGCAATGCTTGCGCGCCAGTTCGTAGATTCGCCGTTCCAGCGGCTTGCGCAGGCGAAAGTAATCCCGGCTCAGCGTCAGCACCGATTTCGACAGGACCGCGCGGAACAGCCAGTCCGACAGGGTGACGGTGACGCTGATCATCCGCCCGCCCCGGGTGCGGCGCAGGATTTCCCAGCTGTCGATCAGGCCGAAGCCCGTCGTCGTCTCGACGCCCCCGGTGGCCAGGTTCGTGGTGATGCGCGTGCCGGCCAGCCGCTCGAAGGCCTCGCGCAGGCGGGCATAGCTGTCGCCGCCGGTGTCGCGGCGGGTGGCGATCAGCAGGTCATGCGCCTTCAGCGTCAGCGTGCGCCCGATCTCGCGCCCCGCGTTCAGCGCCGCCATCAGCTGGCTGATGCAATAGATCAGGATGTCCTTGTCATGGATCGTCGCCCGGCCCTTGACCGAGGGCGTGACCTCGACCGTGACGCCGTTGTGGGCATAGCGCAGGATGCGCCGGTCGGGCCGCGTGGACAGCGAGAAGATGGGATGCTCCATCGTGCCCAGGTCGTCCTTGGGACTGGCATCGAAGATGTCGCAGACGAACAGGTCGCGCAGCACCGGCGCCCGCGCCGCCGCCGTCCCGCCGATAAGACCGCCCTGCCCTGCCATCTGCCTCGTCCGACTGCCCGCACCCCTGTTGTTCTATCGGGGTTTCAGTGACACCCACCCTAGAGTTATCC
>JACXUS010000200.1 GCA_014763785.1 Sphingomonadales bacterium
GGCCTTGCCATCGCCCCGCCGCCCGCTATCACGACACCACAACATATCAACTGAGATGGAGGGCCCGATGGCCGATATCAAGCGGATCGACTGCGGCGCGCGGATGAGCGAGGCGGTGGTCTACAACGGGCTGATCTGGCTCGCGGGTCAGGTGGGCCAAGAGGGCGCGAGCGTGGCCGAGCAGACCGCCCAGGCGCTGGCCGAGGTGGACCGGCTGCTGGCCGCGGCGGGCTCGGACAAGACCCGCATCCTGAGCGCGCAGATCTGGCTGGCCGATATTGCCGATTTCGCCGAGATGAACGCGGTCTGGGATGCCTGGGTGCCCGCGGGCCATTGCCCGGCGCGCGCGACGGGGGAATCGAAGCTCGCCGCCCCCGGCTACCGTGTCGAAGTGATCGTGACGGCCGCGCAGGCCTGAGCGACGCGTGGGGGCGCTGCCCCCACACCCCCGGGATATTTACGGCAAGATGAAGGACAAGACCCGTTGTTTTCATCTTGCCCGAAATATCCCGGGGTGAATTTGCGCCTCAGCGCAAAGAGGGGCAGAGCCCCTGCCCGGGGTCAGGCGGCCGCAGCCTCGGCCGCAAGCAGACGGATCCGCTCGACCATCGCCGCGACGCCGTTCGAGCGTTGCTGGCTCAGGTGCTCGTTGAGCCCAAGCCGCCCGAGTTCCGCCTTGGCATCGACGCGGCCCACCTCGGCCACGCTCAAGCCCGCATAGAGCGCATGCAGCACCGCGATCAGCCCGCGCACGATCATCGCATCCGACTCGCCCTGAAAATCGAAGCGCGCGGCGGGGCCGGTGCCCTCGATCCGCGGCAGAAGCCAGACCTGCGAGGCGCAGCCCTCGACGCGGGTTGCGGGCACCTTCACCGCCTCGGGCAAGGGCTCCATCGCGCGGCCAAGCTCGATCACATGGCGATAGCGATCCTCCCAATCGTCCAGAAATTCAAAGGTCTCGGCGATCTCTTCGAACGCTGTGCTGGCCATGGCCCCCTCCTTTTTTCCTGCTCTAGCGCGGGGGCGCGCGGGGGTCCAGTGGCGGCTTTTCAAAACCGCCGTGATCGGCTAGGCAGGGGCAAAGCCCGAACGGCCGGAGAGACCATGCACAAGCCCCTGATTGCCGCCCTTGTCCTCACGCTGCCGCTGGCCGGGTGCGGGTTCGGCCAGAGCCGCCTCAACCCGTTCAACTGGTTCGACCGGCCGGCGGCCGAGACCCTCGCGCCCGAGGGCGGCTATCCGGTCGTCGAGGGCGACGCGCGGGATATGGTCGCGCAGATCACCGATCTGACGATCAAGCGCACGCTCGATGGCGCGATCGTCACCGCGACCGGCCTGCCGCCGACGCAGGGCTTCTGGGATGCCGAGTTGGTGGCCGAGAACAAGGGCCGCCCGGTCGAGGGGGTGATCACCTATCATTTCCTCTTGCGCGAGCCGCCCGCGGGCAGCCCCGCCGCGGGCCGGGCCCTGACGCCCGCATCGCGCGAGATCGTGGCGGGCGCCTTCATCAACACGACGCGGCTGGCGGAAACCTCGAAGATCGTGGTGATCGCCGCGGGCAATACCCGCTCGATCAGCCGGTAGGGCGGCTTTCGGGCCCGGCGCGCGCGGCTCAAGCGCTGCGCGGCCCCCACAGGATCAACGCAGCGCCGATCAGGCAAAGGCTCGCCCCCGTCAGGTCCCAGCGATCCGGGCGATGCCCTTCGACGAGCCACAGCCAGGCAAGGCTCCCCGCAATATAGACCCCGCCATAGACGGCAAAGCTGCGCCCGGCCTGATCGGCCGGGCTCTGCGCCAAGAGCCAGGCGAAGGCCGCAAGCGCCAGAGCCGCGAGCAGCAGCCACCACGGGCTGCGCCCTTCGCGCCACCAGAGCCAGACCGCAAAACAGCCAACGATCTCGGCCAGCGCCGCAGCGGCAAAGAGCGCGAAGGCCTGCGCCCCGCCCAAGATCAGACCACGACGACCCGGACCGAACCGCCCGCCGCGGTCAGCGCGATCTCGCCCTTGGCCAGACGCAGGGCGTCGCGGCCGAAGACATCCATCCGCCAGCCGGTCAGCGCGGGCACATCGCGCTTGCCCGCGGCGATCCGGTCGAGATCCGACGAGCTTGCGATCAGCTTCGCCGCCACCCCGGTTTCCTCGGATTTCGCCTTCAAGAGCACCCGCAGCAGATCGGCCAGCGCGGTATTGACCTGCAATTGCTGGTCCTCGCCCTCGACCTGCGGCATCGCCTCGGGCGGCACCGCCAGACCTTCCTTGACCGCCTGCAGGATGCCTTCGGCGATATCGCCGCGCCGCGCCTCGCGCAGCAGCAGACGCGATTTGCCGAGCTCGTCCATCGTGGTGGGCTTGGTCGAGGCGAGCTCGAGCAAAGCGTCATCCTTGAAGATGCGGCTCCGCGGGATGTTCTTGTTCTGCGCATAGCCCTCGCGGAAGCGCGCAAGCTCGCGCACGATGGCGAGGAACCGCCCCGAGGTGGTGCGGGTCTTGACGCGCAGCCAGGCCTCTTCGGGGCGGGTGATATAGGTTTCCGGGTTCAGAAGGATCGCTTCTTCCTCCTCGACCCAGGCCTCGCGGCCGGATTTCTGCAGCTCTTTCGAGAGGAATTCGTAGATCACCCGCAGATGCGTCACATCGGCGATCGCATAGGTCTTTTGCGCCTCGGTCAGCGGGCGGCGCGACCAGTCGGTGAAGCGCGAGGTCTTGTCGAGCGATTGCCGCGCGATCTTGCGCACCAGCGTTTCATAGCCGACCTGCTCGCCAAAGCCGCAGACCATGGCGGCGACCTGCGTGTCAAAGAGCGGGATCGGGAAGACGCCGGCTTCGGTGAAGAAGATCTCCAGATCCTGCCGCGCGGCGTGGAACACCTTGACCGTCGCCTCGTGGCGGAAAAGATCATACATCGGCTCGAGCGAGAGCCCCTCGGCCAGCGGATCGACCAGAACCGCCTCGCCCTCCTTGCCGGGCAAGGCCATCTGCACGAGGCAGAGCTTGGACCAATAGGTCCGCTCGCGCAGGAATTCGGTATCGACCGTCACATAGGCTTCGGTCTTGGCCTTGGCGCAGAAGGCGGCAAGGGCGTCGGTCGTGGTAATCGTCTGCATCGCGCGTCTCTCTCGCGGGGTCATCCCGCCGGTGATCTCTCGCGCTTGGCACGCGCGGGCGCGCGGCGCAAGGGCAAAGGCGCGTCCGGGGCGCGATGGGGCCCGGCTGTTACAGGATTGTCGGGGTTCGCGGCCCCTGTCCAGCGGCGCGCCCTTGGCCGGGTGCGGCGCCTCCGGCGGGGATATTTGGGCACTGTTGAGACCGAGGTCCTGTTCTCATTCAACAGTGTGCAAATATCCTCGGGGGTGAGCCGCGTCAGCGGCGAGGGGGCGCGAGCGCCCCCTGCCCCGGCCACAGGAGCTTACAGCAGGACCGGCGTGCGGTCGCCCGCCACGAAGCGCTTCAGAACCGCCGGATAGAGCTGATGCTCTTTCTTCAACACCCGCGCGGCCAAAGTGTCGGGCGTGTCGCCGGTCAGGATATCGACCCGCGCCTGACCCAGGATCGGGCCATCGTCGAGCACCGGCGTGACCTCGTGCACGGTGCAGCCGGCCTGCGCGTCGCCCGCTTGAAGCGCGCGTTCATGGGTGTGCAGCCCGGGATATTTCGGCAAGAGCGAGGGATGGATGTTCAGCATCCGCCCGGCGAAGCGTTCCACGAAATCGGGCGTCAGCACCCGCATGAAGCCCGCAAGGCAGACCACATCGGGTTCGGCGGCCAGCAGCGGTTTCAGCAATTCCGCCTCGAAGGCGGCGCGATCGCGGCCAAAGGGGCGGTGGTCGATCGCGGCGGTGGGCACGCCCGCGCGCGCCGCGCGCTCAAGCCCCGCGGCGGCGACATCGTTCGAGAGCACCAGCACCGGTTCGGCATAGCCCTCGGCCTGCATCGTCTCGACAAGGCGGGTCATGTTCGACCCACCCCCCGAGATCAGGATCGCGACTTTTTTCAAAGCAGCGCGCCCGTGTAGCTGACGCCCGCGCCCGCGGTGACGGTGCCGATCACGCTGACGGTCTCGCCCTGCTCTTCCAGCAGCGCTTTCAGCGCCTCGGCCCGGTCGGCGGCCACGACGCAAATCATGCCGATGCCGCAGTTGAAGGTTTTCAGCAGTTCCGGTTCGGCCATGTTCGCGGTTTCCGCCAGCCAGCGGAAGACCGGCGGCAGGGTCCAGGCATTGAGATCAATGCTGGCGCCCAGACCTTCGGGCAGGACGCGCGGCAGGTTCTCGGTCAGGCCGCCGCCGGTGATATGGGCGAGCGCATGCACACCGCCCGCGCGCACCGCGGCCAGCGCCTGTTTCACATAGAGCCGGGTCGGCGCCAGCAGCGCCGTGCCAAGGCTGCCGGGCCCGAAGGGGCAATCCGCCTCCCAGCCGAGGCACGAAAGCTCGACCACCTTGCGCACGAAGCTGTAGCCGTTCGAATGCACGCCGTTCGAGGCGAGGCCCAGAAGCACATCGCCCTCGGCCACGCCTGCGGGAAGATCGGCGCCGCGCTCCATCGCGCCGACGGCGAAGCCCGCCAGATCGAAATCATCCTTGGCATACATGCCCGGCATCTCGGCGGTCTCGCCGCCGATCAGCGCGCAGCCCGATTGCGCGCAGCCCTCGGCGATGCCCTCGATGATCCGGGTGGCCTGCGCGACCTCGAGCTTGCCGGTCGCGAAATAATCGAGGAAGAACAAGGGCTCAGCGCCTTGGCACACGAGGTCATTGACGCACATCGCGACCAGATCGATACCGATCGTGTCCACATTGCCGGTGTCGATCGCGATGCGCAGCTTGGTGCCCACGCCGTCGGTTGCGGCGACAAGGATCGGGTCGGTGTAGCCCGCGCCCTTGAGATCGAAGAGCGCGCCGAAGCCGCCCAGACCCGACATCACGCCCGGGCGCGCGGTGCGTTTGGCGGCCGGTTTGATGCGTTCGACGAGCGCATTGCCCGCGTCGATATCGACCCCCGCATCGGCATAGGTCAGCCCGTTCTTGCCCGCCGTGTCCGTCATGATCCTGCCCGCCCTTCCGCCAGTAACCGCATTGGCCCGGGCCTTAGCGCAAAGGGCCGCCTCAGGCAACGCCCGCCCCGCGCGCGGGCGCATATTCTGCGCGAATTCTTGACCCGGGCGCCAGTTCCGCCTAAGCCTTGGCGCACTCTGGGGGCCTGTAGCTCAACGGTTAGAGCAGGGCGCTCATAACGCCTTGGTTGGGGGTTCAAATCCCTCCGGGCCTACCAAATACCGTCATTTTCCTTTACCCTCCAGAGTTTTACCTGAGTTTTCGACGAACCTTTGGGGGCAGTTCGTCAAGTTTTGTTCGCTATTCGCCCCATCTGGTAGGCTAGGGTCAGGACTCACAACCAGAACATGACGGTCGCTGCGATGCAGATGGCGGAGAGGAAGATCTCGCCGCATCTGTCGTAGCGAGTGGCGATGCG
>JACXUS010000201.1 GCA_014763785.1 Sphingomonadales bacterium
ACCCAGACCTGGACAGGCTGCAGGCGGTCCAGGGCGCTGGCGCGCACGACCGGCCCCCTGGACCCAGACCCGGAGCGGAACCCGGACCCAGACCCGGACCCGGACCCGGACCCGGACCCGGACGGGCTGACCCTCTTGCGCTTGACGAATCTAGGACAATCGTCCTAAATTCCCAAAGCCCGGAGGGACCGTCCCATGACCACCCGCGATCAGATCATCGAAACGGCCGATCGGCTCTTCTATCACGGCGGGTTCGAGGCCACCTCCTTTGCCGATATCGCCGAGGCCGTCGGCATCTCGCGCGGCAATTTCTATCATCATTTCAAGACCAAGGACGCGATCCTCGAGGCGGTCGTGACGCTCCGGCTGGCCCGCACCCGGGCGATGCTCGAGGCCTGGCACACCGAGGCGCCGGACCCGCGCGGGCGCATCCGCGCCTTCATTCACATGCTGATTGCGAACCGCGCGCAGATCATGGCCCATGGCTGCCCGGTCGGCACGCTCTGCCTTGAACTCGCCAAACTCGACCATGCCGCCCAGCACCGCGCCGCCGAGATCTTCGGCCTCTACCGCGACTGGCTCGCCGGGCAGTTCCATGCACTCGGCCACGGCGCGCGCGCCGAGGCGCTGGCCCTGCACCTGCTCGGCTGGTCGCAGGGCACAGCCGTGCTGATCGCGGCGCTGCGCGACGAGGCCTTCTTGCAGCGCGAAGTGGCGGGCATCGAAGCCTGGCTCGAAGGACTGCCCCTTTCCCCCAACACCCCGCACAAGGACCCCGCATGTTCATCACCTTCCTGAAATTCACCGCCGACCGCGCCCGCGCCTCCGGGGCGATGGCCGCGCATAATGCCTGGATCGCCGAGGGTTTTGCCGCGGGAAAATTCCTGTGCGTCGGCACGCTCGATCAGGGTGCGGGCGGCGCGATCCTGTCGCAGGGCGAAGATCGCGCCGCGCTCGAGGCGCGGATTGCGGCCGATCCCTTCGTGGCCGCGGGGATCGTCACCGCCGAGATCCATGAGATCGACGCCAAGCGCTGGGTCCCGGCGCTCGATCTGCTGCTGGCCCCGGCATGAGCGCGACCCTGCTCGGCCCCGACGGCCGCCCGCGTTGCCGCTGGTGCGCGGCGGCCCCGGAATTCCCCGCCTATCACGACCACGAATGGGGCTTCCCGGTCGCCGATGACATCCGGCTGTTCGAGAAGCTCTGTCTGGAGAGCTTTCAATCGGGGCTCAGCTGGCGCACGATCCTGACCAAGCGCGAGGGGTTCCGCGCGGCCTTCGCGGGCTTCGACCCGGCCGCGGTGGCGCGGTTCGACGCGGGCGATATCGCGCGGCTGCTGGCCGATCCGGGCATCGTGCGCCACCGCGGCAAGATCGAGGCGGTGATCCACAATGCAAGCCGCGCCTTGGAGATGATCGCGGCAGAGGGCTCGCTTGCGGCCTTCTTCTGGCGCTACGAAGAGCCCGCGTCGGCGGTGCCGCAAAGCCGCTCGACCTCGGCCACCTCCGAGGCGCTGTCCAGGGAGCTGCGCCGCCGCGGCTGGAAATTCCTAGGCCCCACAACCGCTTATGCCTTCATGCAGGCGATGGGCCTGATCAATGACCATGCCGAGGGCTGCGTGATCCGCCCCGAGGTGGCCGAGGCCCGGGCAGCGTTCCGCCCGCCGGTCTGAGCGCGCTCAGCCCGAAAGGCCGAGGATCTCGGTCTCGATCCGCTCGTGATCCGACAGCGGCACGCCCGCAGGATCAAGCGCCGGGCAGATCCGCGTCGGCCCCAGCACCAGCCCGCGCGCCAGAAACCAGTCGAGCTTCATCGCCCGGTCAGGGAAGCGGGTGAGCCGCGAGGGGCGCGTGGTCGGCGCCGCCTCGGGGCCGCCGTGGACGCTGTAGCCCGCCGCGCGCGCCAGATCGAAGAGCCCCTCATCGCGCCAATCGCCCCCCGGACAATTGCCGGTGTTCAGATCGCCACCGATCAGCACCGGCATACCGGGGAACTCTGCATCCAGCGCCGCAATGAGCCTCTCGGCCTGGGCCGCGCGATGCGCGGGGCCGCAGGCGCTCTCGAAATGGGTCGAGACGGTGACGATCGGCCCGGCCTCGGTCGCCAGAACCCCGCCCACCGCGACGCGCTCGCCCAGCCGCGGCTGTTCGGCGTCGAGAAACCATTGCCGCCGCCCGAAGAGCCGCAGCGCGAAAACCTTGGTCAGCCCTGCGCGGGCCAGCACCGCATTGCCATGAAAGCCGCGGGCGTTGTGCGCGTCGGTGCAATACTCATGCTCGATCGGCGAGCCGAGGCCGAGTTCGAGAAACTCGACCGCATAGGCATGCCCCATGCCAAGGCGCGCGGCCACTTCGGCGGTGGTATGGGCCTGCGCGGTGCGGGCCATGCCGTCATCCATCTCGGACAGAAGCACCAGATCGCGCCCCGCCAGCGCCGCGGCCGAACCGGCGGGATCCAGACAGCGTTCGAGGTTCCACGCCGCCACGCGGATCGGAAAGGCCAGCGGCGCGGGCGGCGGCGGGGCGAATTCGACCGCCTGCAGCGCCGGGATGCCCGCGCAATGCGCATCATGCGCGGCGGGGGTGCGGGCGATGCCGTCCAGCGCCAGCATCTCGGGCTTGGGCGCGGGCAGCCGCGGCAGGGTGTGGCGGATCATGCGACCACCTCCGGCACCCGGGCCGCGCGGCCAATCCGCTTGCCTGTGAGCGTATCGAAGAGATGCAGCCGCCCGGGCGCCACGCGCAGCGCCATATGCTCGGCAAGCGGCGCCTCGGGCGGATGGGCGAAGGCGATGCGCTGCCCCTCGGCCATGGCATGGACGATGCGGCTCGCGCCCAGCTCCTCGACATAATCGAGTGTGACGGGCAGCCCGACCGGCGCGGCGCTCAGGTCCTCGGCGCGCAGGCCCAGCGTCACCGCGCCATCAGGCAGCGCCGCGGGCCCCATGTCGACCCCTTCGAGCAGCACCCGCCCGCCCGCGACCTGCGCATCCATCAGGTTCATCGCCGGCGCCCCGATGAAGGAGGCGACGAAGGTCGAGGCGGGCGCGTGATAGACCTCGAGCGGCGTGCCCACCTGCTCGATCCGCCCGCCATTCAGCACCACCAGCCGGTCGGCCAAGGTCATCGCCTCCAGCTGATCATGCGTAACATAGAGCGAGGTGGTGCCAAGGCGGCGTTGCAGCTTGCGGATCTCGCCGCGCATCGAAACGCGCAGCTTGGCATCGAGGTTCGACAGGGGCTCGTCAAACAGGAACGCCGCCGGTTGGCGCACGATGGCGCGCCCCATCGCGACGCGCTGCCGCTGGCCGCCGGACAGCGCCCGCGGCTTGCGGTCGAGATAGGGGCCAAGTTCCAGCATCCGCGCCGCCTCCGCCACGCGGGCCTCGATCTCGGCGCGCGGGGTGCCACGGTTCTTCAGCCCATAGGCCATGTTCTCGCGCACCGACATATGCGGATAGAGCGCGTAATTCTGGAACACCATCGCGATATCGCGCTCGGACGGTTCCAGCCGGTTCACCACGCGGGTGCCGATCGTGACCTCGCCCTCGGTGATCTCCTCAAGCCCCGCGACCATGCGCAGAAGCGTGGACTTGCCGCAGCCCGAGGGGCCGACTAGCACGATGAATTCGCCATCCGCAATCGTCAGGCTCACATCCGACACGGCCTCAACGCCGCCTGCATAGGTCTTGCCCACCGCTGAAAGGGTAATTCCGGCCATCACTTGTCGCTTTCCGTCAGGCCCTTGATGAACATGCGCTGGAAGACGATGACCACCAGAACGGGCGGCACCATCGCCAGCACCGCAAGGGCGAAGGCTTCGTTATAATCGGGGATCTGGCTGCCCACCCAGACCTGCAGGATCGACTTGATCCCGCGCATCAGGGTGAAGAAATGCTCATCCGTGGTCATCAGGATCGGCCAGAGATACTGGTTCCAGCCATAGACGAACATGATGATGAAGATCGCCGCCATCATCGTGCGCGAGAGCGGCACGAGGATATCGAGGAAGAATTTGACCGGCCCGGCGCCGTCGATCCGCGCGGCCTCCAGCAGTTCATCGGGCACCGATTTGAAGAACTGCCGGAAGTAGAAGGTGCCGGTGGCCGAGGCCAGAAGCGGCACGATGAGGCCGGTATAGGTGTTCAAGAGATGCAGATCGCTCATCACCTGATAGGAGGGCATGATCCGCACCTCGAGCGGCAACAAGAGCGTCGCGAAGATCGCCCAGAAGATCGCGGTAGCGAAGCGGAAGCGGAAATAGACCAGCGCATAGGCCGCCATCATCGACAGAACGATCTTGCCCACCGCAAAGCCCACGCCCAGGATCAGCGAATTCATCATCATGCTGAGCCCGGTCACATCGCCGGTGAAGCCGCCGCGCCGGGTCAGCACCTTGGCATAGGTCGCAGGGCCCTCGGTGCCGGGCGTCAGGAAGAGCCCCCCGGTATGGATCGCCACCGCCGAATGAGTCGAGGACATGATGGCCAGCACCACCGGCGTCAGCAGGAACGCCGTGCCAAGGATCAGGATCAGGTGATCGAAGGGTTTGATTTTCCACATGGATCTGCCCTCAGCCGTAATGCACGCGGCGCTCGATCAGCCGGAACTGCACCACCGTCAGCGCCGCCACCAGCACCATCAGCACCACCGATTGCGCCGAGGACCCGCCGATATCGTTGCCCTTGAACCCGTCGAGATAGACCTTGTAGACCAAAGTCATCGGGTTGTTCGCGGGCTTGTCCTTCACGATCACATCGATGATCCCGAAGGTGTCGAACAGCGCATAGGTCACATTGATGATCAGCAGGAAGAAGGCCGTCGGCGCCAAGAGCGGCAGCGTCACATCGCGAAACCGCCGCCAGCCCGAGCGCGCATCGATCAGCGCCGCCTCGCGCACCGAAACCGGCACCGATTGCAGCCCCGACAGGAAGAAGATGAAGTTATAAGGCACCTGCTTCCAGACCGAGATGGTGATCAGCGCAAACGCCGTATCCCAATAGTCGATCCCCACCCGCAGGTCATAACCGAAGAGCGCGGCGAATTGCGTGGCGGGCCCGATATGCAGATCGAAAAGCATCATCCCGATCAGCGCCGCGACCGGCGGCGCGATGGCATAGACCGAAATCAACGCGGTCTTGTAGGGCCCCGCCGCGCGGATCACCTTGTCGGCCTTGACCGCCAGCAACAGCCCCAGCCCCAGCGCCAGCGCCGTCACCACCGCGGCGAAAAACGCGGTGAACCCGGCGATCTGGCGATATTCGTTCGAGCGCGCCAGATCGGCATAATTGTCGAGGCCGACGAAGGTCGAGCCGAAGCCGAACGGGTCCTCAAGGTAGAAGGACGAGGTCACCGCCTGCGCCGAGGGCCAGTAGAAGAAGATCACCACAATGGCGAGCTGCGGCAGCAGGAACGCCCAGGGCGTCAGCGCGCGGTCGAACTGCACCGCCTTGGC
>JACXUS010000516.1 GCA_014763785.1 Sphingomonadales bacterium
CCGACCATCCCGCCCGCATGCAGGACGTTGGCGAAGATGCCGCCAGCACCGGAGAATACGCCAGAGAGCGCATTTGCGATCGGCCCGAGGATGAACCGCCGCGCCGCGAGCTGGGCGAGATCGGCCAGCAGCGAGGTGACGAGATCGCGGAAGTTCAGCTTGCCGGTCTTCACGAACTCGCCGACGGCGGTCTCGGCCGACTGGAAGGCGCCGACGAGGCTCTGGCCGATGTCGCTACCGATGTCGCGCGCCTTGCTGGCGTAGTCCGACAGCGCCGCCGTGACCGCCTGCCAGCCTGTGACGGTCGCCTCGGTGTCAGGTTCCGCCGCCGCAGCTGCAGCTCCGGCCGCCGCACCCGCACCCGTCGCGGCGCGACCTGCATCGCCGAGTGCCGTCTCCAGCCGCTCGGCAGCACCCGTGGCCTCGGTCAGCGCATCGGCACCGTTCGGCGGGACAACCGTCCCCCGGACGGTTGTCTGATCCGCCTCACCGTCGGTGCCGCGCACGGCATCGCGCAGGGCCTGCCAGCTTTCGAGCGGGGCGCGGGCGCCTTCCGCCAGATCCCGGGCCGCACCGCGATAGAGGTTCGCGGACTCGAGCGCCCTGTTCGCCGCCTCGGTCAGGCCGAGATCGGGCGCGGTCAGCGGATTGTTCTCGAAGGCCCGGTCGAAGGCCGCCTGCGCCGCCGTCGTGGCGGCACTGGCCGCGCCCTCGAATCGGTTCTCGATCTCGCCGAGGTCGAGGTCCGGAACCAGCGATATGCGCCGCTCCGACCCGAGGGCTTCGAGCCCCTGGTTGATGCCGCCGATGAAGCCGTTGATGCGCGAGACTACGCCGTTCAGCATCGCCTCGACACCATCGACCAGACTGTTGGCCGCCTGAAACGCCAGATCACCGATGGCGGCGGGCAGCAGACCCCAGATCGCCTTGATCGCCTCGTAGGCCCCCTCGAACGTGTTTGCCGCCGTGTTGCCGAAACCCACGACGCTCTCGATGGCGCTCTGCATGGCCGACGCGGCGTCCGCCTTCAGGTCGAAGTACATCGCCGTGGCGGCCGCACCCGCGGCAGCGGCGCCCATCCTGATCCGCTCCCAGACCTCGACCCCGAGGTCCTTCAGGAGCGACATCGCCTCGCCAAAGCCGCCCGCGCCGGAGACGAGACGGGTGAACTGGTAGACGAGCTCGCCCGCGCCGACGATCAGGGCC
>JACXUS010000202.1 GCA_014763785.1 Sphingomonadales bacterium
GTGCTGCGCGCGGCGATCCCCTGCCCCGCCGCGCGCAGCACCGCCCAAGGATCGACCCCGGCATGGGTATAAAACCGGCCATCCTCATAGGCGACAAGCGCCGCCAGAAGGGCCGGATCGACCGGCCCCGGCGCCAGCCGCCAGCGCCCGTCCGCCACCGGAAAGGCGCGCAGCAGGCTGCCGTCGCGGCCCAGCACCTCGGTTCCGGTCGCGACCTGCACCTCGGGCAGATCGGTCGCCCCCACCCACAGGTCAAACGCATAGCGCGCCCCGGCGCCGAGGCTCGCGACCAGCGCCAGCGCCGCGATCAGCCGGTGCATCTAGTCGATCACCACGCGGCCCGCATCGGTCTGCGCGCGGTAATCGGGGCGATACATATCCTCGACCGAAGCCGCGGGCTGATGGAAGGTGCCGGGGCTGACCGCGCGCAGCAGATAGGCCAGCCGGAATGGCCGCGTGCCCTCGTAATCGAGCGCGGCGCGGAAGGCATCCTCGCGGAACTCGACCATCTGGGTGTTGCCCTCGACCTCGAGCCAGTCGAGCGCCGCGACATCGCCGCCCTGCAACAGATGCGGGTTGTCGATCTCGAAGCCCGCGGGCAGCGGATCATTGACCATCAGCCGGGCGCGGGTGTCCTCAAACGGCGTGACCTCGAGCACGGCGACCATCCGCGTGCCCTGCGCCACGCGCGCGGGGTCGAGCGGCTTGCCGGTCAGGTCGTAATAGCGCCGCGCGATCGCATAGCCCTTGCCGCCCGCGGGCTCGGCCACCTCGGGCACGCCCAGCGTGGTCAGGGTCAGCACCTGCGCGCGGGCGCTGTCATTACGGATCGCAAGGCTCGCGCCCGCGGTCTCGGCATCGAGTACGCGCACCAGCGGGCCGGTTGCGGGGGCGCCGTTCACGCTGAGCCCCTCGGTGCCGGGCCGGTCGATCAGCGCATTCGCGGCCAGAAGCGTCCAGACCGCCTCTTGCGTCGAGAGATACCGCGCCGACATGCGCTCGGCCACGCTCGCGCCCAGATCATCGAGCGGCACCGCGGTCGAGCCCGCCTCGGCGGCCAGCGCCAGAACACCGGCACGATCGCGCAGCGCGCTGCCGTAATCGACGCGCCATTCGCGGCCATCCTCGCCGGTCAGCACCCGCGCGGCACGGGCGAACATCGCATCGGCCCGGGTCTGGTCGCCATACATGGCCAACGCCGCGCCGATCTGCGCGCGGGCGAGGGGTGTGGCGAAATCATCGCCCTTCACATCGGCATAATAGCGCAGATCGCTGATCGCTGCCGCCCCTTCGCGCGCCAGCACCATCAGCGCATAGGCCAGAGCCGCGCCGCCACCGTTCGACTCCGCGTCGAAATCGGCGGAATAGTTGACACCATTGCGCAGGTTATCAAGCGCCATGCGGAAGGCCGCCTCGGGCACCGCATGACCCAAGGCCTTGGCGCGGCTGAGGAAATCGGTGACATAGGCATCAAGCCACAGATCACTCGAGCTCGGCGACCACAGGCCAAAGCCGCCCGAGGCATCCTGATTGGTCAGGACCCGCGCGATGGCGCCCTCGATCCGCTCATCGAGGTTCGCGGGCGTCACCAGCCCCATCGCCTCGGCCACCGACGAGAGATACAGGAGCGGCAGCGCCTTCGAGGTGGTCTGTTCGGTGCAGCCATAGGGATAGGCGTCGAGCGATTGCAAGAGCCCCGCGGTATCGAACCGCGCGATCGGCCCGGCGGCCAGCGTGGCCCGCGCCGATCCGGGCACCAGCCCCGCGAAGACATTGGCGTCAAAGGTAAAAGTCTCGCCCGCCGCCAGATCGAAGCGCGATTGCCGGGCGATGGCCGGATCGAGCCGCTCGACGCGGAGGGTCAGGTTTTTTTCCAGAACGCGGCCCGCTGGCGTGCTCAGCGCGATGCGGATCTGATGCACCCCCTCGGCCATCGGCGCGGTCATCGGCAGGGTCAGCGTGACCTTGCCCCCTTCGGCCAGATCGACGCCCGCGGGCACATCGCTCAGGCTCATGCCCCCCGAAGTCACATCAAGGCCCATCCGGCCCGACGGGCCGCTCGCGTGGTGCAGCTCGAGCATCAGCCGCGAGCGGTCGCCCGGCGCCATGAACCGCGGCACCGTCGCCGTCATCACCACCGGATCGCGCACCAGCACATCGGCGCTGGCTTGGCCCACGCCCTTGCCCGACCACGCCACCGCCATCAGCCGTACCGTGCCGTTGAAGGACGGCAGATCGAAACTGGTGCGGGCATAGCCATCGGCATCGACCTTGAGCGGCCCCGAGACATAGGCGACCAGCTCCTCGGTGGGGGGCGGGGCCTGCATCGTCATCTCGCGCGCGGCATCGCCGCCCGAGCGGATCGCGCCCGGGTCGCCCGCCTGCCCGTCGATCAGCCGGCCATAGACATCGCGCAGCCCGACGCCCAGACGCCGCTGGCCGAAGTAATGCGCCGACGGATCGGGCGATTTGAACCCTGTCAGGTTCAGGATGCCTAAATCGACCGCGGCGATCGTGACGAAGGCTTCATCGCCCGGCGCCACGCCCTCAAGCTTCACCGCCACCGGCAGCGGCCCGCGGGGATCGGCCTCGGGCGCCACCTCGAAGACCGCGCGCAATTGCCGGTCGCCCGGGTCGACCGCGGCATGGGCAAGGCCCAGCGCACGCGTCGGCGCATGGTCGGGCGCCGCGGCGGCCAGCGGCCGGATCACCGAGGCCGTGACATAGGCCCCCGCGCCCCAGTCATCGGTCACCGGCAGGGAAATGACATTCTCGCCCGCCTGCACCTCGACCGCTTTCAGCGCAATCAGCCGGTTCGACAGGACCGAGACCTGCGCCACACCGGCAGCCGGCGCCACCAGCCGCAGCTCGGCCGTCTCGCCCGCGCGATAGGCGGGTTTGTCCAGCGACAGCGGCAGCTTGTCGGGCGAGGCGATGACCCCCGCGGGCGCATACCAGCCCGCATCGAAGCTGATCGCGGCCTCGGTCACTTGGCCCTCGATCTCGGCCACCAGCTCATATTGCCCCCAGGCGACCGGCGCGCCGACCTCGATCGGCTCGGCGCCAAGGGTCACATCGCCCTCGGCCACGCGGGTGCGGCGGGTCACCGCCTCCCAATCCCAATAGCCATCGAGCGCATACCATTGATAGCGCGTCTCGACCCGGTTCAGCACCCAATGCGCCTTGGCCGCGGTGGGCTGCGCATCGGGGCCGAGCGCGATCAGCGAAAACCGCGCATCAGAGTTTTCGGGCAGATCGCCCTCGAACATCGGCTTGATGCCGATCACAGGATCGGCGGGCAGCACGAGGCGGGTTGCCGTGCGCTCGACCGGGCGGCCCGAGCCCTCCTTGACCCGCAGGTTGAACTGCGCCGAAAGCGGCCGCGCGCCGCCTTCGCCCGGATCGGGCAGCGCGGCGGTGAGGCTCGCGCGCCCCTGATCGTCGGTCTCGGCCCCGGGCAGGCTGTCGGTCATCGGATCGAAGGGCTGGTCATAGCGGCCAAAGCGATAGCCCGCGAAACCGGGCAGCTCGGCCGCGGCGGACAGGCGCACCTCGCCCTCGGTCTGCAGACCCGCGCCCTTGGCACCAAAGAGATAGCGCGCGGCGATCTCGATCTGCGGCAGGTCGGTCGCGGCGAGGATGCCGTCGGGCAGGTTCAGATCGAAGTCGATCCGCTCGGGCAGGAAATCTTCCACCAGCAGTTTGGCCGAGGCGAGCGGCGGCGCCTTGGGGTCGGCCAGCACATCGAGCCGCCAGGTGCCGCGCGGGGCCTGCGCCCCGATGTCAAAGGCCGCGGTGGCGCCGCCTGCCCCCGCCTCGGGGGCGATCTGGCGGGCATATTCGACGCCATCGGGCCGGATCAGCACCGCGGTCAGCGGCAGGCCGGGCAGCGCGCGGGCGGTGCTGTCACGGGCGAGCAGCGTCGCATGCACCGTCTCGCCCACACGGTAGGCGCCGCGGTCGGTCGCCAGGAACACGTCGATCGGCGGCGCGGGCGGCAGCCCCTCGACACCGCGGTCAGACAGATCGAATTCCGGCTCGGTCAGCGAGAGAAACGCCATATCCTCGCCCTGCGCGACACTGATCAGCGCGGGCGCCGCGGCGCCGCGTCCGGCGGCGAGCCCCGCTTCGAACCGCGCCACGCCCTCGGCATCGGTCGTGGCTGTGCCGATCACCGCATTGGCGCGGTTGATCAGCTCGACCGCCACACCCGCGCGCGGGGCGGCATCCGAGAGGCCGCGCACCACCACCGCCAGCCCATCGGCGCCCGAATAGCTGGCAAGCCCCAGATCGGAGATCACGAACCACTGGGTTGCGGGCGGATTGTCATAGGGCTCGGTCCCGGGAATGCGGGCCTGCAGCGCATAGATGCCGGGGCCAAGCGCGCCGGTCACCTCTTGCACCGGCAGGCGGGTCGTCATGTCGCGGTTGACCTGCATGCCCACATCGGCACTGCCGGTCCAGACCTTCTCGGCCAGCTGATCGGTGAAATATTCCGCCTGCCAATAGTCGAGCGAGCGGGCGAAGTAATCATCGCGCATCGCCGCCACGAGGTTGCGATCGGAAATGCGATAAAGCGCCAGATCGAGGTGCGCCGTGTTCACCGTCTCGACCGGCAGGCCCGCATCGGCCGCCTTCGGCAGGATATAGGCGCGGCCCGGGAAGCGCACGGCGGGCGCGCGGTCGCGGATATAGGAGGTGACCGTGACATCCTTGCCGGTGACCTCGCCGCTGGCCGCCGGAAGGCCAGCGCGGAAGGTCACCTGATAGCGCTTGCCATGCGCGATGCCCGCCACGCAGAGCCGGTCGCCCTCGGCCTCGACCGACAGGCCGGGCTCCGGCAGCTGCACGAAGCTCGCGTAATCGACGCCCGAACGCGCCAGCGGCTCGGAGAATTGCGCGCAGATCCGTGGCGCGGCGCCATCGGCCTCGACCTGATCACCAGTCACGCGGAAGCCGTATTTGCCCAGCGCATCGGTCAGCGCCGCGGCGATATCCTCGCGCGGGCTCAGGCCTTGGGCGAGGCGCAGGGCGGAAATCATCGGGCGGTAGCGGTCATTGGCCTCGAGCACACGGGCGAGCGTCGCCAGCGCCTCGGCCTGGACCGGGGCGGGGCCTGCGCGCAGCACGGCATTGACCGCCGCCGCGACCGCCTCGGTGCGCTGGGGATAGTCGCGCGTGCGCAAAAGATCGGCATAGGCCGCCCAATCGCCCGCCGCATCGTCAAGCGCCACCATCGCGCCCGCCAGCCGCAGGGCGCGGTCGCTCTGGCCGGTTGCGCGCGCCTCGGCGAGGGCCGTCGCGACCTGCTCGGGCGCGGCGCCGTCGACCATATGGCGCCGACCGATCGCCGCGGCCAGATCATAGGCCGCGGTGAAATCGCGCGCCTCGAGGAAATCGAGCGCTGCCGCGCGCTCCGCCGCCCGCGTCACCGCCCCCGGATCAGCCGCCC
>JACXUS010000517.1 GCA_014763785.1 Sphingomonadales bacterium
TGGTTGATCCAGACCATGCCGAAGGGTTCCAGCAGGCGCGCCTTGGTGAGGTCGCCCGCGTCCAGCGCCGCGAAGCCGAGGTCGGTCAGGATCTGCGCCACCTGCGCCTTGGCGGGCTCATGATCGCCGGCCATGAACATGACGGGGCGGTGCAGCAGGTGATCATTCTTCGCCATGATCTCGGCGCCGACCTGGTTGAGCGTCTTGACCACATGGGCGCCGGGCAACCAGCCTGCCACGATCTCGCCGCCCGAGGTCGTGTACCCGACCGTCAGACCCAGCGCGCCGCCGACCATGCCCAGCGGGTTCATGCAGTCGATCACGGTCTTGCCGGTGAGGTTCCCCAATCCGGCAACCGCCGCTTCCGCCGCGCCCCAGGGCAGCGCCAGGATCACCACCTCGGCCGCCGCTGCCGCTTCATGGGGCAGCGCCACGGCCGCGCCGGTCTCGGCTGCCAGCGCCGTCACCTCGGCCGCCTCCGGGTCGCGGGCACCGAACGTCACTGCATGGCCCTTGCCCTTCAGCCCCCGCGCGATGGCCGCGCCAACATTGCCCGTGCCAATGATCGCGATGCGCATGATTTTCTCCTTGCTTCATTCGATGAAGAATAGATATGCCTAAACAGTCAGAAGAGAAAATGAATAATGTTCATGTCAGATTTCAGCATATCTGAACTCAGGCGGCTGGACCTGACGCTGCTGCTGATATTCCTGGGCCTCGTGCGGCACCGCAAGGCGGTGGAGGTGGCCGCCGAACTGGGCCTGACGCAATCGGCGATCAGCCAGGCGTTGAAACGGCTGCGCGACATCTTCGGGGACGAGTTGTTCCTGCGCCGCCCGCACGGGATGGAACCCACGGCCACCGCGCTGGCGCTGGAGGCTCCGGTTGCCGCCGCCGTCGAGGCGCTGCGGGGCGCACTGGGGACCGCGCGGGCCTTTGACCCCGCAACTGCAACGGGCATCGTCCGTGTGGCCGCGCTCGATGCCGAACAGGCGGTGCTGATCCCGCCGCTGGCCGCCCGCCTCAGGGCCGAAGCGCCCGGTCTGACGCTGTCGGTGCTGCCTTTGGGGCGCGGGGCCGCGATGGAGGCGCTGGCCGAGGGCCGCGCCGATCTGGCGCTCGGCTTCGTCTGGGACGTGCCCGACGCGATCCACGCTATGCCGCTCTATGAAGAATCTTTCCTCGTTGCCGGCAAACCGCAAGCC
>JACXUS010000518.1 GCA_014763785.1 Sphingomonadales bacterium
GGCCACGGCGGGCGGTCTCGGGCATCGGGTCACTCCACGTTCTGGATCTGCTCGCGCATCTGATCGATCGCGTATTTCAGTGCAAGCCCGATCTGGGTCAGCGCGGCATCGCCCGATTTCGAGCACAGCGTGTTGGCCTCGCGCACGAATTCCTGGGTCAGGAATTCGAACTTGCGGCCGACAGGTCCGGCTTCGGCCAGAAGCGCGCGTGCGGCGCTTACATGGACCCGCAGCCGGTCGATCTCTTCGGTCACGTCGTTCTTGATCGCGATCAGGGCGAGTTCCTGAACGATACGCGGCTCGTCGAGATCGGGGGCGGCCTCGATCACCCGGGTCAGCGCCGCGCGCATCGTTTCGGCGGCCGATGGTTTGCGTGCCGCCGCCGCAGTCGCCGCCTGAGCCACGAGGGCTTCGATCGTGTCGAGCTGCGCCCCGATCACCACCCCGATCTCGGCGCCCTCGCTGGCGCGCATCGCGGCGAAACATCCAAGCCCTTCCTCGATCTCGGCGAGGATCGCGTTGCGCAGCGCTTCCGGGTCGGTCACCGGCGGGGCGCCGTGCTCGACGACGCCGCGCAGAGCCAGCAGATCGCCCGCCCGCATCGGTTCGATGGGAAGGCCACGGGCGCGTGCGGCATCCTGCACCGCCTCGGCCACGGTGATCGCGACCTCTAGGGCGGCGGGGTCGATGCGCAGGAGGAGCTCGTCCTTCGCGACCAGGCCGCCGGGAACGAGGCCTACAACGTGGTCAACGGCGACGTCTTCCGCTGGCGCCGGATGTGGCCGGCGCTGGCCGCCTGGTTCGGGCTCGAGTGGGAGGGCTACCGTGACGCACCGCGGCCGCTGGAGCAGCAGATGCGCGGCGCCGAGGACGTCTGGGCCCGGATCGTCGCCGAGCACGGGCTCGCGGAGCCCGACCTCGCCCGCGTGGCCTCCTGGTGGCACACCGACGCCGACCTCGGCCGGCCCATCGAGGTGGTCGCCGACATGAGCAAGAGCCGGCTGGCCGGGTTCACCGGCTACCGCCGCACCCGGGACTGCTTCACCGGCCTCTTCGACCGCTACCGGGCCGAGCACATCATCCCCTGACCCCCAGACAGGGACCCGGGAGGGGTCAGCCGCCCACGCGGGAGAGGATCGCGGTGAGGGCGGTCCGCACCCCGGTGGAGAGCGTCGGCTCGATCGCCGGGGCGAAGAACGGC
>JACXUS010000203.1 GCA_014763785.1 Sphingomonadales bacterium
GCGCTTGGCGCGGCGCTGCTGGGCGATCCGATGCGCGCGCCCGGGCCGCAACAGGTGCTGCCCGAGCTGTGGCAGGGGCTGATCTCGGGGCGGATGTTGCCCGATCTGGGCGCGACGCTGGGCCGCGTGGCCTTGAGTTTCACGCTGGCGATGCTGGCGGGCAGCGCGCTGGGGATTGCGCTTGGCCTGATGCCGCGACTCGATGGCTGGCTCGACCCCTGGCTGACGGTCTGGAACAACATCCCGGCGCTGGTGCTGATCGTGCTGGCCTATCTGTGGATCGGCCTGAACGAAACCGCCGCCATCGCCGCGGTCGCGCTGAACAAGGTGCCGCTGGTCGCGATCCTGCTGCGCGAGGGGGTGCGCGCCCGCGATCCCGGGCTGGCCGACATGGCGCGCGCCTTCGGCATGAGCCCCGGCCAACGCCTGCGCCATATCCTGTTGCCGGGCCTTGCCCCGCATCTGATCGGCGCCGCCCGGGCGGGCCTTGCGCTGATCTGGAAGATCGTTCTGGTCGTCGAATTCCTCGGCCGCTCGAACGGGATCGGCTTTCGCATCCATCTCGATTTTCAGATGTTCGACATTTCGGGCGTGCTGGCCCATGCGCTGGCATTCGTCGCGGTGATGCTGGCGATTGAATGGCTGGTCTTGGCGCCGCTGGCCGCCCGCGCGACCCGCTGGAGGGCCCCATGATCACCCTCGATCTGACCGCCAAACGCTTCGGCGTCGAAACGATCCTGGGCGCGATCCGCCTGCGGGTGGCCCGCGGCGAGGTGCTGGGGATCGAGGGCCCCTCGGGGGTCGGCAAATCGACGCTGCTGCGCATCCTTGCCGGGCTCGACCGGCACTTCGACGGGCAGCTCGACGCCACAGGCCGCCGCGCCATCGTCTTTCAAAGCCCGACCCTGATGCCCTGGCGCACGGTGCTGGAGAATGTCGCGATCCCCTCGGGCTGCACGCCCGAGGCGGCGCGGGGCTGGCTTGCGCGGGTCGGTCTGGTGGGCCTTGACGATCACTTCCCCGGGCAGATCTCGCTGGGGCAGGCGCGGCGGGTGGGGCTGGCGCGCGCCTTTGCCGCGCATCCCGATCTGCTGATCCTCGATGAGCCCTTCGTGTCGCTCGATGCCGAGCGGGTCGAGGATCTGATGGATCTGACCGCGGAGCTGATCGCCGAGACGCGGCCCGCGGTCGTCATGGCCTCGCATGCGGCGGCGGAGCTTGCGCGGCTTGCGACGCGGCGGGCGCGGCTGACGGGGCGGCCCGCGGTGCTGTCCGAGGTCTGAGCCGATCAGCCCTTGGTGCGCGCGGGCTCATAGCCCCAGAGCGCGAGGGCGAAGAACAGAGCACCCGCGCCGCAAACCACCGCCAGCGCCAGTGCGTTCAGCTGCCCGTAAAGCGCGAAGCGGATCAGCTCGACCCCATGGGTGAAGGGGTTGATCCGGCAGATCCACGCCAGAAGGGGCGAGCTTTCCTGCATCTTCCAGATCGGATAGAGCGCCGAGGACAGGAAGAACATCGGGAAGATCACGAAATTCATGATCCCCGCGAAATTCTCCAGCTGCCGCACCCGCGCCGACAGAACAAGGCCGAGCGCCCCCAGCATCAGCGCCGAAAGCGCCGCCGCAGGCAGCATCGCGCCGTAGCCCGCCCATGTGAACTTGATCCCGTAAAGCGCTGCAATCGCAAGGAAAGCCGCGACCTGGATCAGGCCGACCAAGGCCCCCGCCAGCAGTTTCGCGCCCAAGAGAAACCACCGCGGCCACGGCGCCGTCAGCATCAGCCGCATCACCCCGCTTTCGCGGTCGTTCACAAGGCTGAGCGAGCTTTGCATCGCCGAAAACAGCAAGATCATGCCGCACAGGCCCGGGGCGATGTAGGTTTCATAGGTGATATAGGTGCGATAGGGCGGCTGGATCGACAGCCCCAGCGCCGCGCGAAAGCCCGCGGCAAAGACGAAGAGCCACACGAGCGGACGCACCAGCGCCGCAAAGAACCGCTCGCGCTGGGTCACAAAGCGCGCAGCCTCGCGCATCAGGATCGCGCCCAGCGCGCGGGCGGCGCTCATGCCGGCACCCCGGTTTGCGACAAAAACCAGTCGTGCAAGGGGGTTGCACCGCGAACTTCATCCACCCGGCCGCGCGCGGCGAGCCGCCCCTGATGCAGCAAGAGCAGATCGTCACTGTCGCGGATCTCATCCACCAGATGCGTGGCCCAAAGCACCGCGATCCCGTCCGCGGCCAGATCATGCACATGCGCCGTGATCGCCGCCCGCGCGGGCGCATCGAGCCCCACGGTCGGCTCGTCCAGCAGCAGAAGCCGCGGGCGATGGATCAGCGCGCGGGCAATCTCCATCCGGCGGCGGTGCCCGCCATTGAGCCGCGCGACCCGCTCGTCCGCGCGCGCCGCCATCCCCAGACGTGCCAGCGCCTCGGCGATGCGGGTCTCGGCCTCGGGGCGGGCAAGGCCGTGGAGCGCTGCGAAATAATGCAGATTGGCCGCGACCGAGCGATCCAGATCATAGGTCGGCGCCTGAAACACCACGCCGATCTGCGCCAGCGCCGCGCGGGGGGTGCGCCCCATATCCACGCCGCCGATCTGCACGGTGCCGGGGCGCGGGCGAATGAGCCCGGTCAGCACCGCCATCAAAGTCGATTTCCCCGCGCCATTCGGCCCCAGCAGCGCGCAAAAGCGCCCCGGCTGCAGCCGGAACGCCAGATCGCTCAGCGCGGTCTTGCGGCCCCAGCTGTGGCTGAGACCGCTGACCTCAAGGGCGGGGGGCTCACTCAATCTCGATCTCGAGGCGCTGCCCCTCGCCGGTTGCGCCGGGGATCGACAGGCTGTAGCGGCCCGGTTTCACCGCGACAAAGCCGATTTCCATCGTGCCCGCGCGGTCGAATTCCACCGAATGCAGGCCCATCGGGCGCACTTCCAGCCCCTCGATCACCACCTCATCGACCCAGATCGCGCGGAAGAAATCGGTGCCCTCCAGCCCGATCTCGCCCGAGCCGTCGGCGGTGATTTCGACCTCGTAATAGCCGCCGGATTTCAGCTCCCACGGGCCGCCCAGCGGCTCGCCCACCGACAGGATCACCTCGGGCAGGTCGGTCTTGTTGGGACCGGCCAGCAGGCCCGCGGGCGCGGCGTCGTCATCATCCTCGGCCCCTTCGGCCCAAACGGGTCCGGCCAGCGCCGCCATCAGCATGAAGATCGTCGTGTAACGCATTGGAATACCTCAGTTGTCAGTGGGTCTTGCCGCCGCGCCCCAAGGGAAGCGGCCAACCTGGATCGTCGCCACGGGTTCGAGACTGGCGAGGTCGATCGCCGTCACATCACCCGAGACGCCATTGGTGGTGAAGAGGCGCGTCTGATCGGGCGAAATCGCCATATGCCAGACGCGGCGCCCCACAAGGATATATTTCTCGACGCTCAGATCGGCGACATTGATCACCGCAAGGTGGTTCGCCGGCCCCAGCGCGACAAAGACGCGGGTCGCATCGGGGCTGAACTTCATCCCCACGGGTTGCAGCTTTTCGGGCTGCACGCCCTTGATTTCAAAGCTGATCTTGCCAATCTCGGCCTTGGTTTCGGTGTCGAAGACGGTAACCGTGCCGCCGATTTCCGAACTGACCCACAGCTGCGCGCCATCGGGGCTGAATTCGGCGTGGCGCGGGCGGCTGTCCACCAGCGAATTGGAGATGATTTTATGGCTCGCCGTGTCGATCCAATGCGCCATATTGGTGGTTTCCGAGGTGGTCACCTGGATCGCTCCATCGGGCGAGATGCCCATCCCCTCGGGCTCGACGCCCACGTCGATCTGCGCCACGACCCGGCGGGTTTCGGTATCGACGACGGTGGTGATCGCGTCATCCTCGTTGGCGATGTAAAGCGTGCGGTTGTCGGGCGAGAGCACGAATTGTTCCGGATCCTCGCCCGAGGGCAGGTCGTGCAGGATTTCGCCTGTGTTCGGGTCCATCACCTGCACCGCGTCACTGTCCGAGGCGCAGATGAACAGGTATTTGAAATCCTTGGAAAACGTCACCCCGCGCGGGCGCTCGCCGGTGGGATAGGTGGTCTTCAGCGTTAGCGTCTTCGCGTCGATCACGCTGACCGTGTCGTCCATCTCATTGGTCACCCAGATTTCATCGGCAAGGGCAGGGCCCGCCAGCAGGGTGGTCAGCAACAGGGTGCGGATCATTGGGTCTCTCCGAAGGCTTTGCAGAGGGTTTCGGGGCGGTCGGGGCCCAGCGTGTCCAGCTCGTTCGTGGCATGCAGGAACCCTTCAAGCGGGGTCAGCGCGACCACCGCATGGGGGGTGACGATCGGGATCGGCTGGCGCATCTGCCCGTCCCAGGGCCGGAAGCTGAGCGGGCGGCCCAGAAAGCCCGCAATCCGCGCCTTGTCCGACAGAAGATAGGCCCGGATCGCCGCCGGATCGGTGGTGGC
Organism: Sphingomonadales bacterium; assembly: GCA_014763785.1. Taxonomy (GTDB): domain Bacteria; phylum Pseudomonadota; class Alphaproteobacteria; order Rhodobacterales; family Rhodobacteraceae; genus Rhodobacter. The sequence continues at coordinate 4,444 of JACXUS010000203.1, forward strand.
CGCGCGCGTCACCGCATCGCCAATCGCCGCGACGGCGGCCCAGGCGGCGTAGTCCTCGGGCTGCATCTCGCGCCCGGTCAGATCGCGGAAGCGCCCCTGCAATTGAGCCGCGCCGTTTTGCTCGACCACGCCCGACCAGCCCTGCGGCACCGCGCCCTCGGAGCCCGCCAAGGGGCGCGACGCCCATGTGTTATAAGCGACATAGCGGGCGAAATCACCGCGTTCATCGGCAACCAGCAGCAGATCATGCTCGGGCAGGTCCTGCGTGAAGAGCGGCACCTCGGCCGCCGCCGCGCGGCGCATATTGGCCTGAAACGGCCAAGCCTTCTCGCCCGCCAGCTCCAGCCCGAATTTCGTCAGACTGTCGCGCAGCGACTGGGCGAAGGCCGCATCCTCGGGCATCGGCCCTTCGATCAGCGCCAGATCGTCCCAGCGCCGCGCCGCGATCAGCTGCGCCAGCGCATCGGTGCGCATCGCGGTCGAGGGCAGCGTGTGCAGCACATTGGCCCGGCAATCGGCCCCGCGCAGCGTGGTTTCGGGGGCGGCGGCGTTCAGGATCAGCGCGTCCTTGGCCTCGGGCAGATCGGCCAGCGCCAGCAGATCGGCGGCGGGCGCCTCCAGCACGATCAGACGCGCGCCTTGGGCCAGCAGATCGCGCGCCGCCGCCAGAAAATCGCCCTCGGGCGGGACGGCGGTCTCGATCAGCTGATACTCCTGCCCGGTGAATTTCCCGGTGGTCGCAATATCGTCCCGGCTGAGCCGCGCGCCCGCAAGGCCCAGATCCTCGGGATCGGCGAGCATGTTCGACAAAACCGGCGGCGGCGTCACCTGCCGTTCGAGCCAGTCGATGCGGAGCGGCTCGGCTGCCAGCGGCATGCCAAGGGACAGCACCGCCGCGGCGGTATAACTGATAAAACGCATGTCGTCCTCCCTCGCCCGACCTTGGCCCGAGGGAGGACGACATGCG
>JACXUS010000029.1 GCA_014763785.1 Sphingomonadales bacterium
GCAGGTCTGTGGCGCAGGCGCCGCGCGGGGCGCCTGCGCCCGGGCGGCGTTACTGGCCGCCCAGATAGGGGTTGGAGGCAGCGGGCTGACCCGCGGCATAGGGGCAGGTGACCTGATAGCCGGTGCCCGCATTGGCCGCACCGCAAGGCGCCGCCGTGCCCGCGACGATGGTCGCGTTCGAGCGCTCGGAATTGGCCACCGCATAGCCGGTGCCGCCGGTCGGCGTCATGCCCGCGGGCACCTTGTATTGCCCCACAATCGGATGGGTGGTGATCGGCCCGTGCTCGGCATGCACGGTTTGCGGGGCGAACTGGATCGCGCCGCCGTCGTGCATGCGGGACCCGCCCGCGCCACAGCCCGCCAGAAGGGCCAGAGCCGCAACCGGGGCCCCGGTCGTTAGGGTTTTCTGAATGGTCGTCATCACTACCTCCCGCAAGGGGCCGCGTCCGGCCCGGTCAAGTGCACTCGAACAGGCGAAAGGGGCGGCGTGCACCCCTTTGGCGCATTCGAGGCAGCGGGCCGCGGCGGTTGCCCGCCGCAGCCCTGAACTCAACGGACGATCACTCGCCCTTGATCGCCTTCATCACGGCTTCGCCCAGATGCGCCGGGCTGTCGGCCACGATGATGCCCGCCGATTTCATCGCCTCGATCTTCGAGCCGGCATCCCCCTTGCCGCCCGAGACGATGGCGCCCGCGTGACCCATCCGGCGGCCGGGAGGCGCCGTGCGGCCCGCGATGAAGCCCGCGGTCGGTTTCCAGCGGCCTTTTTTCTTCTGTTCCTTGAGGAACTCTGCCGCTTCCTCTTCGGCCGAGCCACCGATTTCGCCGATCATGATGATCGAGGTGGTTTCCGGATCGTCGAGGAACATGTCGAGCACGTCGATATGCTCGGTGCCCTTGATCGGGTCGCCGCCGATGCCCACGGCCGAGGATTGGCCCAGACCGATATCGGTGGTCTGTTTCACGGCTTCATAGGTCAGCGTGCCCGAACGCGAAACGACGCCCACCGAGCCGCGCTTGAAGATCGAGCCCGGCATGATGCCGATCTTGCATTCGTCCGGGGTCATGACGCCGGGGCAGTTCGGCCCGATCAGGCGCGATTTGCTGTCGATCAGCGCGCGCTTGACGCGCATCATGTCCAGAACCGGGATGCCTTCGGTGATGCAGACGATCAGCTCGATTTCCGCGTCGATGGCTTCGAGGATCGAATCCGCGGCGAAGGGCGGCGGAACATAGATCACCGAGGCATTCGCGCCGGTCTTGGCCACGGCCTCATGGGCCGAGTTGAACACCGGCAGGCCGAGGTGCTCGGAACCGCCCTTGCCGGGGGTCACGCCGCCGACCATCTGGGTGCCGTAGGCGATCGCCTGTTCGGTGTGGAAGGTGCCCTGCGAGCCGGTGATGCCCTGGCAGATGACTTTGGTGTCTTTGTTGACGAGGACTGCCATGTTCTTAGCCCTTCACAGCTTTCACGATTTTCTGCGCGCCGTCGGCGAGGTTGTCCGCCGCGATCACGTTGAGGCCGGAGTTCGCGATGATCTCCTTGCCCAGCTCGACGTTGGTGCCCTCAAGGCGCACCACCAGCGGCACTTTCAGACCGACTTCCTTCACCGCGGCCAGAACGCCCTCGGCGATGATGTCGCAGCGCATGATGCCGCCGAAGATGTTCACGAGGATGCCTTTGACGTTCGGATCCGAGGTGATGATCTTGAAGGCTTCGGTGACTTTTTCCTTGGTCGCGCCGCCGCCCACGTCGAGGAAGTTGGCCGGTTCCGCACCGTACAGCTTGATGATGTCCATCGTGGCCATCGCCAGGCCCGCGCCGTTCACCATGCAGCCGATTTCGCCGTCGAGCGCGATGTAGTTCAGGTCGAACTTCGAGGCTTCCAGCTCTTTCGGGTCTTCTTCGGTCTCATCGCGCAGCGCCATGATGTCGGGCTGACGGTAAAGCGCGTTGTTGTCGAAGCCCAGTTTCGCGTCGAGAACCTTGAGGTTGCCGTCGGTCATCACGATCAGCGGGTTGATCTCGAGCATCTCCATGTCCTTCTCGACGAAGGCGCGATAGAGGTTCTTGACCAGCGCGACGCATTGCTTGACGGCCGCGCCTTCCAGACCCAGCGCGAACGCCACGCGGCGGCCGTGGAAGTCCGACAGGCCGGTTGCCGGATCGACGCTGAACGAGACGATCTTCTCGGGGGTGTGGGCGGCAACTTCTTCGATATCCATGCCGCCTTCGGTCGAGACGACGAAGCTGACGCGCGAGGTGGCGCGGTCAACCAGCAGCGCAAGGTAAAGCTCGCGCGAGATGTCCGAACCGTCTTCGATATAGATGCGGTTGACTTGCTTGCCGGCCGGGCCGGTCTGATGCGTCACCAGCGTGCGGCCGAGCATCTGCTTGGCCATGGCTTCGGCCTCTTCGACCGATTTCGCCAGACGCACGCCGCCCTTTTCGCCCGCTTCGGCTTCCTTGAATTTGCCCTTGCCGCGGCCGCCCGCGTGGATCTGGGCCTTGACCACCCAGAGCGGGCCGTCAAGCTCGCCCGCGGCGGTTTTGGCTTCGTCGGCCTTCAGCACCGCGCGGCCATTCGACACCGGGCAGCCGTAGCTCTTGAGGAGCGCCTTCGCCTGATATTCGTGGATGTTCATGGATACCTCCCATGGAGTGACTTTGGTCGGTGGTGTTGCATATCCGGCCCCCGTGAAAAACAGATAAATGGCGGTCAGGGGGTGGAACCGGCGGAAAAACGCCCTTTGTGATCACAGGCCGAAAAAGTGTGATCACAAATGCTGCGCTGCGGCGGCAGGGCCCCTGCAATGGGCCGCTGTCGGTCGAGTCGGTTGCATGCCGCGCGCGCCCCGGACAATATCCCCGGCACAGGACTTTTCAATGAGTGAGCCGCCGTGAACGACCCGAATATCCCCGCCGCCGCGGCCCCCGTTCCCCGCCCGGATGAAGGCCCCGTGCCGGGCGCGCGCTGGGGTGTCGTGGCCACCATGGACGAGCCCGCGCCGCTGGCTGCGGCCTGGGTCGCGCATCATCTGACGATCGGCGCCTCCGAGGTGCATGTGGTCTTCGACCGCCCCAACCCCGAGGCCGAGGCGCTGCTGGCGGGCATTCCCGGCGTGATCCTGCGCCGCTCGGGCGATGACGGCTGGGAACGCGGCTGGAAGCAAAAACGCCCCGCGCGCCATCAGGGGCGGCAAAAATACAATGCCACCAAGGCGCTGGCCGATACCAAATGCGACTGGATCATTCATTGCGACGCCGATGAATATGTGCGCCTGGCCCGCCCGCTCGACTGGGAACTGGCCAAGACCGGCGCGGGCAAGGCCTGGTTGCGCCTCGAGGTCGAGGAGCGGGTCTGGCTCGATCCGGCGATGGGCGGCGATATCTTTCAGGGCGCGTTTCGCACCCGCTGGGACATGTTCGACCTGATGGCGGTGGGGCTTTATGGCCCCGAGCGCGCGGCCTATCTGAACCGCGGGGTCAGCGGCCATGTCGCGGGCAAGCCCTGTGTGCGGGCGGGCTGCGGCCATGTGATCGGCGTGCATTACCCGATCAGCCATTGGGACGCGACGCAGAGCGATCTGCCCTATCGGTCAAGCTACAATGCCACGCTGATGCATTTCGACGGCATGACGCGGCTGCATTATATCCTGAAAATGCTGCGCCGCGGCTCGATCCAGGTGAAGGGCAAGCCGGTGCCCTATGCCGACAGCCGTACCCGACAGTTCATGGCGGCGGCCGCGCGCGCAGGCGACCCCGCCGCGCTGGCCGATCTGTGGTGGCAGGTGCAGGGCATCAGCGCCGAAGAGGCCGCGCAGCTGACGGAACTCGAGGTGCTGCGCCGCCCGTCCGTCGAGATCGTGGCCGAGACGCGGGCGCTGTTCGGCGACCGCGTGGATCTGAGCCCGGCCGCCTTCGACCGGGCGCTGATCGCCCATGAGGTCGCGCATCTGGCGGAATTCGCCGAGCTTTGGGGCTTTGACCCCGAACCGCTGGTCAGTTCAGCGTGATCACCGTCATCAGCGTCGCGCGGCCGTCCAGCATGGCCTCGAATTGCCGCCAGCTCTCCGGGCTGACGCGCGGCGCCTCCGAGAAATAGGGCGCCAGCGCCCAGCCCTGGATCACCCCGGTCAGCGGCAGCGGCGCCGGGTCCTGCAACCAGGCGCCCAGGTCGATGCCAATCGGCGCACGCCAGAACGGGATCGTTGCGCGGCCCTCCAGCAGCGCCTCGGCATCGGCCAGCACGTCTTGCCAGCTTGCGCCCAGCCCCTGCGGGAAGGCGATCGGCAGCACCGATTGCTGCGCATCATTGGGGATGAACTCGGCGCGGTTGTCGGTCTCGGTCGCGACCCGGCGCCAGAACAGCCGGTTCTGCGCCAGCATCGCGCGCCAGTGATCGCGCGCGGCGCGGGTATGGGCCGGGTCGGGTTGCTGGGCGAGGATATCGAGCAGGGTGGCCATCGGGTCGATGAAGCCATCGAGGCCCAGATCGCGGGTGATCCCCTGGCCCTCTGCGGTGCGGGCGGCCGCGATCCGCTCAAGCGTCGCGAGCGTGCGCGCAATCGGCGGTTCGGGGTCGAAGGCCTGCACCATCTCGGCCGTGCCCGACAGCATGTGCGTATAGGCCGAGAGCCACGCCGCATCGGCATTGTCGAAGCGGATCACCGGCGCTGGGCCGGTATCCTGCGGCGCGCGGCGGCCCATCAGCATCTGCGCCAGCATCGGCCGTGCGGCTTCTTGCGGGCCGCGCTGGCCGTCGCCATCGAGATCGAACCACAGATCGTCGGGGTCTAGCGCCAGCCCGAATTCGGGCCCCTCGGCGAGGCCCTGCAAGGCAGCCTCAGACCGCGCCATCGCTGCGCTCACCCCCTGCGCAAGGGCGGTGATATCCCCCGGCGCGAGGCGACGCGGGACCTCGCCCGGCGCGGGTCGGCTGCGCGGCAGGGGCCCCATGACCATGTCCAGCTCGTTCGGCATCGCAACCTGCGCGAGGGTCTGCGCCATGCCCTCGATCCCGGCGAGGAACTCCAGCCCGCCCATCGCGAAGCGCTCCTGCGGGGTCGGGGCGGGCAGGGCGCTGAGCCGCGCCAGCACCGGACGAATGCCCTGCGCACCGATCTCCGCCGACAGCGGATCGGCGCCGATTGCGGGGGCGGGGGCCTCCTGCGCCGCAAGCGACAACGGCAGGCTCAGCAGCAGGGCGGCAATCGGCAACACACGCATCGCGAAATCCTTGAACTGAAAAGGGCGCCCCGAACGGGACGCCCCAAGATTACGGATCGCTCAGGCGCGGATCAAGCCAGCGAGGGGTCGATGCCCTTGCAGGCCTCGACGAGCCCTTTGACCGCATCGACCGACTTGTCGAACATGACTTGCTCGTCCTTGTTCAGCTTGATGTCGACGACTTTCTCGATGCCGCCGGCGCCGATGATCGTCGGCACGCCGACATACATGCCATCCAGACCGAAGGCGCCTTTCACATAGGCCGCGCAGGGCAGCAGGCGTTTTTGGTCCTTCAGATAGGCTTCCGCCATCTCGATCGCCGAGGTCGCGGGCGCATAGAAGGCCGAGCCGGTTTTCAGCAGGCCGACGATCTCGGCGCCGCCGTCACGGGTGCGCTGGATGATCGCGTCCAGTTTCTCCTGCGTGGTCCAGCCCATCGCGACCAGATCCGGCAGCGGGATGCCCGCAACGGTCGAATAGCGCGCGAGCGGCACCATGGTATCGCCATGGCCGCCCAGCACGAAGGCGGTGACGTCCTTCATCGAGACGTTGAACTCCACCGACAGGAAATGACGGAAGCGCGCCGAGTCGAGCACGCCGGCCATGCCGACGACTTTCTCCGCGGGCAGGCCCGAGAACTGCTGCAGCGCCCAGACCATCGCGTCGAGCGGGTTGGTGATGCAGATCACGAAGGCGTTCGGCGCGTATTTCGCGATGCCTTCGCCGACCGATTTCATCACCTTTAGGTTGATGCCCAGCAGGTCGTCGCGCGACATGCCCGGCTTGCGCGGCACACCGGCGGTGACGATGCAGACATCGGCGCCCGCGATATCGGCGTAATCATTGGTGCCCTTCATCACGGCGTCGAAGCCTTCCGACGGGCCCGACTCGGCGATGTCGAGCGCCTTGCCCTGAGGCGTGCCTTCGGCGATGTCGAACAGGACGACGTCACCGAGTTCTTTGATCGCGGCGAGATGGGCGAGCGTGCCGCCGATCTGACCGGCGCCGATAAGGGCGATCTTGGGTCGGGCCATGAATTCCTCCGATAACTCAGGATGGATGGGTTGAGCTGACGGGGGAGGGTTAGCCCTTTGCGGCCAGTCTGGCAAGGGTGCGCGCGGCGCTGCAGCGCATTGTATGCGATGGTGCACCGAAAACTTGCGACTGTTTGCGCTAAATCGTCCCGGGGATGCGCGGTGATCCGCGACCGTGGCGGCGCCCGGGATGGGACGCGGGGCTCAGGCGCCCTTGCCGGGGGTGGGCAGCGGATCGGACAGCGGCTGGAAATGCTCGCCCGAGGCGACAAGGCAGCTGCGTCCGTCGGGCATCGTCACGAGGATCGTGAAGCTGCCGCTGTCTTCCGAGGCGAAGATCTCCAGCACCGCATTGTTCGAGGCGAGGCCAACCGCGCGCCGCGTCTCCTGATAGCGGTTGCCGAGCTGTTCGATGATCAGCGCGCGCGCGCCGCAGGGCGCGCCTTCGGCATGGCCGGGGCGCACGGCAAGGATCAGGGCGGCGAAGCCGAAGGCAAGGGCAAGCAATTCGCGCGGCATGGGAACCTCCCGCAGGGGACAAGCTGATCGCAAAAGCCTGCGCCCGGGAGATGAGAAAATGGTTAACGCGCGGCGCGCCGCCGCGGGATCGCCCGACCTGTGGCTTTGCCCGGGTTGGCCCCGGCGCTCATCCGCCCGACTGCACTGTCTGCAGCGGGGTCGGATCGGCGGTATTTGCCGCAGGCAGGGCAGGGGGCGCCGCGATCGGCATCCCTGCTGGCACCACTGCGTGCACCGGAACCGGACCGGCGGGCGCGGCCCGGCGGTTGGAGTTATACTCTGCGGCGAGAACAAGCGCCAGAAAACACAAACCGAAAAAGACGACTTCACGGGGCATGGCGACCTCGCGCGGTTGTGGGCAAATATTCAGTCAGCATGCCTGACTGGCGCGCGAAGAGGGTTAACGCAAGGTAAGGTTTTCCGGCGTCTGCGGGGGGATGACGGGTTTTGCGCGCGACCTGTGGCGCGAATGCCATGCAAATTCTGCGGCGCGGCGCAAACGGGCTTGCCGATTCTGTCCAGATCGTGGCATCTGGCGAAAGAATATTGCGAGGAGAGAATCATGACCGCCGCTTCCGCCGCCCGCCCCTGCCGCTCGGTCCTCTATATCCCCGGCTCGAAAGAGCGCGCGCTGGAAAAGGCGGCGACGCTGGCCTGCGATGCGATCATCTTCGATCTGGAGGATGCCGTCGCGATGGAGGAGAAGGTCAACGCCCGCGCCATCCTCGGCCAGACGCTGAAAACCACCGATTACGGCGCGCGGCTGCGGATCGTGCGGGTCAACGGGCTCGACACCGAATGGGGGCGCGACGATATCCTTGCGATGGCGGCGGCAATCCGCGAAGGCGCGCAGGTCGATGCGGTGCTGATCCCCAAGGTCTCGAAGGCGGCCGACCTCGATGCGGTCTCGGACCTGATCGCCAGCGTTCCGCTCTGGGCGATGATGGAAACCGCGCTTGGCATGCTCAACGCGCCCGAGATCGCCGCGCATCCGCGGCTGGCGGGTATGGTGATGGGCACCAACGATCTGGCGAAAGAGCTGCAATGCCGCTTCCGCGCCGACCGTCTGCCGATGCAGGCGGGGCTGGGGCTCTGCCTGCTGGCCGCCAAGGCGCACGGCAAGGTGATCGTCGATGGCGTCTATAATGCCTTCAAGGATGACGAGGGGCTGCGCGCCGAATGCGAGCAGGGCCGCGACATGGGCTTTGACGGCAAGACGCTGATCCACCCCGCCCAGCTCGAGATCGCCAATGCCGCCTTCGCGCCCTCCGAGGCCGAGATCGATCTGGCCCGCCGTCAGATCGCGGCCTTCGAGGAGGCCGAGGCGCAGGGGCTGGGCGTGGCCGTTGTGGATGGCAAGATCGTCGAAAATCTGCATATCGTGACCGCGCGGCAGATCCTTGCGAAAGCGGAGGCGATCGCCGCGCTTGGCAGCTAAAGGCGACCCGACATGACACTTCTGATCCTCGGCCTGATCCTCTGGGCCTTCGCGCATCTGGCCAAACGCCTCGTGCCCGGCTTTCACCGCTCCTTGAAGGGGGCCGAGCGGCCGATGGTCACCGGCCTGCTGGTGGTGGCGCTGGTGCTGATGGTCGTGGGCTACCGCGCGGCCGATGGCGCGGTCTTCTGGGGCCGCAATGCGGCGCTGGTCGGCATCAACAACCTGCTGATGCTGGTCTCGGTCTATCTGTTTGCGGCTTCGGGCATGAAGACGGCGCTGGCGCGCAAGATGCGCCATCCGATGCTGACCGGGGTGCTGGTCTGGTCGCTGGCCCACCTGCTGGTCAATGGCGACACGCCCAGCTTCGTTCTCTTCGGTGGCATGGCGCTTTGGGCGCTTGCCGAGATCGTCGTGATCAACCGCGCGGTGCCGCACTGGACCCCGCCCGCCGCGAAACCCGCGAAATTCGAGGGCATGGCGCTGGCGGGCACGCTGGTCGTTTATGGCGCGATCGTGGGCGTCCATTACCTGCTCGGCTATCCGACCTTCGGCTGAGGTGATCCATGAAACTCTATCGTCTGCTGACCGAGGATGACACCGTCGCCTTCTGCCACAAGGTCAGCCTTGCGCTGTCCAAAGGGTGGGAGCTGCATGGCTCGCCGTCCTATGCGTTTGATGCCGCCAAGGGCGTGATGCGCTGCGCCCAGGCCGTCACCAAAGAGGTGCCCGGCCTGACCTATGACCCCGAGATGAAACTGGGAGAGTACTGATGAAAACCAATCCGGGCCGTTTCTTCGAGGATTACACGGTCGGTCAGGTGATCGCGCATGCCGTGCCGCGCACCGTGGCCGAGGGCGAGCGCGCGCTCTATCATGCGCTCTATCCGGCGCGCCATGCGCTTTATTCCAGCGATGAATTTGCCGCTGGGTGCGGGCTCGACGGCTCGCCGGTGGATGACCTGATCGCCTTCCATGTGGTCTTCGGCAAGACGGTGCCGGATGTGTCGCTCAATGCGGTGGCGAACCTCGGCTATGCCGAAGGGCGCTGGATCAAGCCGGTCTTCCCGGGCGATACTTTGCGCTCGGAATCCGAGGTGATCGGCCTCAAGGAGAACTCGAACGGCAAATCGGGTGTGGTCTATGTCCGCACCCGCGGTCTCAATCAGATGGATGAGGTCGTCCTCGAGTATGTCCGCTGGGTGATGGTGCGCAAACGCGATGCCGCGAGCCCGGCGCCCGAAACCGTGCTGCCCGATCTGCAAAAGGTGGTGCCCGCCGAGGATCTGGTGATCCCCGAGGGGTTGGATTTCACCGATTACGATTTCGCGCTGGCTGGTGAGCCCCACCGCTGGGGCGACTATGAGATCGGCGAGAAGATCGACCATGTCGATGGCGTGACCATCGAAGAGGCCGAGCACATGATCGCGACGCGGCTCTGGCAAAACACCGCCAAGGTGCATTTCGACGCGACCTTCCGCGAGGATGGCAAGCGGCTGATCTATGGCGGCCATGTGATCTCGATGGCGCGGGCGCTGTCGTTCAACGGGCTGGCGAATGCGCAGATGATCGTGGCGCTGAATGGCGGCGCGCATGCCAACCCCTGTTTCGCGGGCGATACCGTCAAGGCCTGGTCCGAGGTGCTCGACAAGGCCGAGACCGAGGCGCCGGGCGTCGGTGCGATCCGGCTGCGGCTGGTCGCCGTCAAGCAGGGCGCGGCCGAGTTTGCGCTGAAGGGCGAGGATGGAAAATACGCGCCCGAGGTTCTGCTCGACCTCGACTATTGGGCGCTGATGCCGCAATGACGCGGCCCGCCGTCCGTCTTGCCGCCGCGGTCCTTCTGGGGCTTGCGGCGCCCGCCGCGGCGCAGGACGACGCCGACCGGCAGATGTTCATCGACGCCAATCTGCTCGCGACCTATTACCATGAACTGGGCCACGCGCTGATCGACGTGGCGCAGGCCCCGGTTCTGGGCCGCGAGGAAGACGCCGCCGATGCGCTGTCTACGCTTCTGATCCACGAGATCTGGGAGCCCGAAAGCGCCACCGACATGCTGCGCGCCACCGCCGCCGCGTGGCTGTGGTCCGATGCCGAGGCCGCCGAAGAGGGGCTGGAGCCCGCCTATTGGGATGTGCATTCGCTGGATCTGCAGCGTTATTACACGCAGGTCTGCCTGTTCTACGGCGCCGACCCCGAGGCCCGTGCCGAGCTGGCGCAGGAACTGGAGCTGCCCGAGGAGCGCGCCGAGGGCTGCGAGGCCGAATATGCGCTGGCCGCCGACAGCTGGGATGCGATGCTGGCCGGTCTGACCGAGGGCGGCGAGGGGCGGCTGGTTCTGCTGCCCAGCACCGCGGATCAGGGGGGCGACGCGGGCGAAACCGCCGATCTGGCGGGCTATATCGCGCTGATCGCGGAAGAAGTCGCTGATTTCAACCGCGATTATCAGCTGCCCGTCGATGTCGAAGTGGCCTTCGAGTCCTGCGGCGAGGCCAATGCCTTCTACGACCCCGAAACGCGGCGGATATCGCTCTGCACCGAATATATCGACTATATGGGCGCGCTCTGGGACGCGAACTGAGCCGGGCCAAGGCCCGCCCCGGTCTCTGGCCTCTGCTCCGGTCTCTGCTTCGGGCTGTGGGCGCTGTCAATCGCGGGCCTTGGCGGGCGCGCCCGCCGCACCGAGTCCCGTGGGCGCCCGCGGGAAACCGGGCTGCGCGGCATCAGAGGGTGATTGCGCCAACATGTGATCACACGCTGAAATTTTGTGATCACATTTTCGATTTTTCCGGGTCCCGGGCGCCGAAATGGCGAAATCCGCTGCGAGATGGGGCGTGACTTGCCCGAAAGATGGGCCTATGGAGAAGGGGCAATTCCGGCCAGCCCCGCGCGCGCCCGCCCGATCCGGCCCCGCTCCGATCGAGACCCGCGCCCCCGGGGCCCAGCGACAGAGGGACCCAAAATGGCTGAAACGAAACGGGTTGAACGGCCCCTTTCCCCCTTCATGATCGGCCCGTATTACCGCCCGCAGATGACCTCGATCAGCTCGATCCTGACGCGGATCACCGGCAATGCGCTGATCATTGGCACCATCCTTGCGGTGTGGTGGCTGCTCGCTGCGGCGACGAGCCCGGCCTATTTCAACGTGGCCAATGCGGTCGCGACCTCGTGGTTCGGCGATCTGGTCTTTACCGGCTCGCTCTGGGCGATCTGGTATCACTATCTGGCCGGCCTGCGTCACCTGCTGTGGGACACCGGCCGCGGGATGGAGATCGAGACCGCCGAGAAGCTCGGCTGGGCGATCATCATCGGCTCGGTCGTGCTGACCGCCATCACCCTCATTCTGGTCTGAGGAGGCATCCATGCGTTATCTGACCGCCCGCAAACGCGCCGAGGGCAAGGGCGCCTCGCATACCGGGACCGAGCATCACTGGTATATGACCGTGTCCTCGGTCGCGCTGGCCTTCCTCGTGCCGACCTTCCTTTACATCTTCGGCCGCACGCTGGGCCAGCCGCTGGAAGAGGTCATCGCGACCTTCTCGCGCCCCTTCCCGGCGATCCTGACCGCGCTGGTCGTCGTGATCGGCATGCGCCACTTCGCCAAGGGCGCGCAGATGATGCTCGAGGATTACACCCAGGGCTCGCTGCGCAAGGGTCTCGTGATCCTGACCTATTCGATTTCCTATGCCGTGACCGCGGTGGCGCTTTACGCGCTGGTGAAGCTCGCTCTGATCGGCTTCCTCTTCGCGAACATGGCGCATTGAGACGGGACCAGACAAATGGCAGCTTACACTTACGAGACGCATGAATATGACGTCGTGGTCGTCGGCGCGGGCGGCGCGGGTCTGCGCGCAACGCTGGGCATGGCCGAACAGGGTCTGCGCACCGCCTGCGTGACCAAGGTCTTCCCGACCCGCTCGCACACCGTGGCGGCTCAGGGCGGGATCGCGGCCAGCCTTGGCAACATGGGCCCCGACAGCTGGCAGTGGCACATGTATGACACCGTCAAAGGGTCCGACTGGCTGGGCGACACCGACGCGATGGAATATCTCGCGCGCGAGGCCCCGAAGGCGGTCTACGAGCTGGAACACTACGGCGTTCCCTTCTCGCGCACCGAGGAAGGCAAGATCTATCAGCGCCCCTTCGGCGGCCATACCACCGAATTCGGCGAAGGCCCGCCGGTGCAGCGCACCTGCGCCGCCGCCGACCGCACCGGCCACGCGATCCTGCACACGCTCTATGGTCAGTCGCTGAAGAACAACGCGGAATTCTTCATCGAATATTTCGCGGTTGACCTGATCATGTCCGAGGATGGCGTCTGTCAGGGCGTCGTCTGCTGGAAACTCGATGACGGCACCTTCCACGTCTTCAACGCCAAGATGGTCGTTCTGGCCACCGGCGGTTATGGCCGCGCCTATTTCTCGGCGACCTCGGCGCATACCTGCACGGGCGACGGCGGCGGCATGGTGGCGCGCGCGGGTCTGGCGCTGCAGGACATGGAATTCGTGCAGTTCCACCCGACCGGCATCTATGGTTCGGGCTGCCTGATCACCGAAGGCGCGCGCGGCGAGGGGGGCTATCTGACCAACTCCGAAGGCGAGCGCTTCATGGAGCGCTACGCGCCCCATTACAAAGACCTCGCGCCGCGCGACTACGTTTCGCGCTGCATGACCATGGAAATCCGCGAAGGCCGCGGCGTGGGCGAGGGCAAGGATCACATCCACCTGAACCTGTCGCACCTGCCCAAAGAGGCGCTGGCCGAACGTCTGCCGGGCATCTCGGAATCGGCGAAGATCTTCGCCGGCGTCGATGTGACCAAGGAGCCGATCCCGGTTCTGCCGACCGTTCACTACAACATGGGCGGTATCCCCACGAACTATTGGGGCGAGGTGCTGAACCCTACGCCTGAGAACCCGACCGCGGTCGTCCCGGGCCTGATGGCCGTGGGCGAGGCCGGTTGCGCCAGCGTCCATGGCGCGAACCGTCTGGGCTCGAACTCGCTCATTGACCTCGTGGTCTTCGGCCGCGCCGCGGCGATCCGCGCGGGCAAGGTCGTGGACCGCTCGAAATCGAACCCGGTGCTGAACATGGCCTCGGTCGATAAGGCCTTCGACCGCTTCGACGGGCTGCGTCATGCCAAGGGCACGATCCCGACCGCCGATCTGCGTCTGGAAATGCAAAAGACCATGCAGGCCGATGCCGCCGTCTTCCGCACCGACAAGACGCTGGCCGAGGGCGTCGAGAAAATGACCGCGATCGCCGCCAAGATCGACGATCTGAAGGTCACCGACCGCAGCCTGATCTGGAACAGCGACCTGATGGAAACGCTGGAACTGACCAACCTGATGCCGAACGCCTTGGCCACCATCGTCGGCGCCGAGGCCCGCAAGGAAAGCCGCGGGGCGCATGCCTCCGAGGATCACGCGACCCGCGACGACCAGAACTGGCGCAAGCACTCGGTCATGCGCGTCGAGGGCAACCGCGTCGATCTGAGCTATCGTCCGGTCATCACCGATCCGCTGACCACCGAGGCCGAGGGCGGCATCTCGCTTGCCACCATCGCGCCGAAGGCCCGGACCTTCTGATGCGGCATCGGCCGGCATATCTCATCGCGGCTGCGGGGCTTGTCCTCGCAGCTTGCGAACTGGTTCCGGTCGAGCGTGCCGAGGCGCAATGCGCCGACATGCTGCGCCCCGCCTCGGGCGAGGCCAGGATCGGCGTCAATCAGGACGGCGCCGTCTACGATATCGACATGACGCTGCAAGCGACCACGATGATGTCGGGCGACCCGTCCGAGCGGTATAACCGCTGTGTCTACAACCGTTCCGGCCAGTTTCCGACGCGGCCGTATTATTCCCTAGCCAACTGAAAGGGATATCCCATGGTTCAGTTCAGCCTGCCCAAGAATTCCAAGATCCGCGTCGGCAAGACCTGGCCGAAGCCGGATGGCAAGAACATCCGCAAGTTCCAGATCTATCGCTGGGACCCGGACACCGGCGAGAACCCGCGGGTCGATACCTATTTCCTCGACATGGACAAATGCGGTCCGATGGTCCTGGACGCGCTGATCAAGATCAAGAACGAGATCGACCCCACCCTGACCTTCCGCCGGTCCTGCCGCGAGGGGATCTGCGGCTCCTGCGCGATGAACATCGACGGGATCAACACGCTTGCCTGCATCTACGGCCTCGACGAGATCAAGGGCGACGTCAAGATCAACCCGCTGCCGCATATGCCGGTGGTCAAGGACCTGATCCCCGACCTGACGCATTTCTACGCCCAGCATGCCTCGATCATGCCGTGGCTGGAAACCAAGACGAACCGCCCCGCCAAGGAATGGCGCCAGTCGATCGAGGATCGCAAGAAACTCGACGGGCTCTATGAATGCGTGATGTGCGCCAGCTGCTCGACCTCCTGCCCGAGCTACTGGTGGAACTCGGACCGCTACCTCGGGCCGGCGGCGCTGCTGCACGCCTATCGCTGGATCATCGACAGCCGCGACGAGGCCACCGGCGAGCGTCTCGACGCGCTCGAGGACCCGTTCAAGCTTTATCGCTGCCACACGATCATGAACTGCGCCAAGACCTGCCCGAAGGGTCTGAACCCGGCCAAGGCCATCGCAGAAATCAAGAAAATGCAGCTGAACCGCCACGTCTGAGGCGGTCCACACCACAAGATATGGGGTCCCGGGTGCTGCCCGGGCCCCTTTTTGTTGCGGATAAATTTGCTGCATTGCAGAAAAATCATATCGCATATGCAGCAATTCCCCTTTCTGTTCGCGTCAATCCTGCTACATGAAGCGCAGGGAGGAACTCGCAGACAGGAGAGTTCCATGGTCAAGATCGTTCGTTTCCAGAAGAAATCGGAACTAGAAAAAGCCGCCGAGGCGCTGCGTGTTCTCGAAGACGCTTATGCCTATTACACCCCCGATGAAACGGTGGTGACGGCGACCGAGGGCGAAGCCCGCAGCCCGCTCGACCAGATGTATCAATATTACGCCGCCTGAGCGCCCGCGCATCCGGCAGCAGGCCCCGGTTTTTGACCGGGGCCTTTTCCTTTTCGCGGCGCCGGTCAATATGGCGCGATGCGACTTTGCCAGGATCTGCGATGAAACCGACCCCCGACCATGCCGCCCCCGCCGACGCCGAGGCCCGCCGCGCGATCCCCCCGGTGATCTGCTATCCGGTCGAGACCCTGCCGCGGCCCGATCTGGCCGCCTATCGCGCCGCCCGCGCGGGCTGGCAGAAGGTGGGTGAAACCCGGGTGCCCGCGCGCGATGCGGCCGCCTTCGAGGTGCCTGCGGGGCACTTCTTCCGGATCACCTCGATCGAGGGGCCGCAGGTGGGCGACCTCAACCTGTTCTCGGCCGACCTGTCGGAACGCTTCTATTCCGGCAAGACCCGCGCGCTGCATGGCACGCATCTGAGCACCGGCGACCGGATGTGGTCGGGCTTTCCGACCCTGCGGCCGATGGCGACGATCACCGAGGACACGCTCGACTGGTATGGTTTCGACGCCTTCGGCGGCAGCGTTCATGACGTGATCGGCACCCGCTGCGATCCCTATACGCATTGCCTGCTGTCCGAGGGCGGGCAGTATCACCTCTGCTGCCATTCGAACCTGACCCGCGCGCTGGCCGCGGCCCGCGGCCTGAGCCTGTCCGCGGCCGAGGCGCTGGTGCATGACGTGCTCAACGTCTTCATGTGCACCGGCTTTACCCGCGACACCGGGCAATATTTCATGAAGGCCTCGCCGGTGCGCCCGGGCGATTTCCTCGAATTCTTCGCCGAGATCGACCTGCTGGGCGTGCTCTCGGCCTGTCCGGGCGGCGATTGTTCGGCCGAGCACAGCTCGGACGCCGCCGCCTGCCATCCGCTGCTGGTCGAGGTCTATCGCCCGGTGGCGCCGCCCGCGGGCTGGGTGGCCCCCGCGGTCAACGGCTACGACCGCAGCCACGGGCGGTAAGGGAAGCTTGGGGGTTTCCCCCAAACCCCCAGGATATTTGGAGCAAGATGAAGGGGGCTTTCATCTTGCCATAAATATCCCGGGGGGAGCGCGCAGCGCGGGGGGCGGGGCCCCCTAATCCGCCGGATCCTCGCGCAGCTCGAGTTCCAGAAACCGCTCGAAGGCCTCCAGATCGACCGGCTCGAACTGGCCGAAGCCCTGTATCCAGACCGTCGCCGCGCGCAGGGCCTGCGGCTCCAGCTTGCACCATTTCACCCGGCCGCGCTTCTCCTGGCTGATCAGCCCGGCCTCGGCCAGAATGCCCAGATGCTTCGAGATCGCCGCAAGCGACATCGCAAAGGGCTCGGCCACATCGGTCACCGCCATGTCATCTTCGAGCAGCATGGCAAGGATCGCCCGCCGCGTCGGATCGGCGAGAGCGGCGAAGATCGCATCGAGCGGCTGGGGTGTGGGGCTATCCATCGCCCCTTGATGCGGCGGGGCGGAAAAAACGTCAACCATCCGGTTGAATGTGCCCCGCGCCGCATCGCAGCGCCGATCGGCGCGGCGGGCGGCAGGGCGATTTTCAAAAACTCAGTCTTATCAGTGCCTTGGGTGCGTATTAAGCTGGCGCTAACGGCGTTGACTCACAGGGCCGTGACGGCTATCACCGTCGCGAACTGTTGCGGGGGCGCCCATGTCTGACCGACCCTCTCACGAGCCCGATCCCGAGCGCCTTGCGGCCCTCGAGGCGAAGCTCGCAGAGAAGCGTCGCGAGGCCGCGCCGCCCCCCGCAGCCGATGACAAGTTTCGTCAGGCCGATATGGCGTGGCGCATGGTCATCGAAATGGTTTCGGGGCTGGGGATCGGCTTCGGCATCGGCTACGGGCTCGATCTGCTGATCGGCACAACGCCTTGGCTGATGCTGGTGATGACCCTCCTCGGGCTGGTGGCCGGGGTGCGCGTGATGATGCGCACGGCGGCCGAGATGAACAAAGTGCGACCGGCGGGCTCTGCCGCCGAAGAAGAGGGAAGCCAATCGTGACGGAAGAGCACAGCGAAGGTCTCGCGTTCCACCCGATGGATCAGTTCATGGTCAAGCCGCTCTTCGGCGATGGCCCGATCCACTGGTACACGCCCACCAACGTGACGCTCTGGATGGCGATCGGCGTTCTGGCAATCGTGCTGATGCTGGTCGTCGGCACCCGCGGCCGAGCCATCGTGCCGAGCCGCGCGCAGTCGATCGCCGAGCTGACCTATGGCTTCATCCACAAGATGGTCGAAGACGTCGCCGGCAAGGACGCGCTGAAGTTCTTCCCCTATATCTTCACGCTCTTCCTCTTCATCGTCGTGTCGAACTTCCTCGGGCTGCTGCCCAAGGCCTTCACGCCGACCTCGCATATCGCGGTGACCGCCGTGCTGGCGATGCTGGTCTTCGTGACCGTCACCGTCGTCGGTTTCGTCAAGAACGGCACGCATTTCCTCGGCCTCTTCTGGGTCAGCTCGGCGCCGCTGGCGCTGCGCCCGGTGCTGGCGGTGATCGAGGTCATCTCCTACTTCGTGCGCCCCGTCAGCCACTCGATCCGTCTTGCGGGCAACATGATGGCCGGTCACGCCGTTATCAAAGTTTTCGCCGCCTTCGCACCGCTGGTGCTGATGTCGGCTGTGGGGGTGGTCGTGACGCCGCTCTCGATCCTGGCGATCACCGCCATGTATGGCCTCGAGATCATCGTGGCCCTCGTGCAGGCTTACGTGTTCACCATCCTCACCTGCGTCTATCTCAAGGACGCGCTGCACCCGAGCCACTAAGGCCCGGACTGCAACCCTACCAACCTTTCCATCCTGAAGGAGCATCGAAATGGAAGGCATCGCTCAACTTGGCCAATACCTTGGCGCTGGCCTGGCCTGCATCGGCATGGCGGGGGCCGCCGTCGGGGTGGGCAACGTCGCCGGGAACTTCCTGAACGGCGCGCTGCGTAACCCCTCGGCCGCCGCTGGCCAAACCGCCACGCTGTTCATCGGCATGGCCTTCGCCGAAGCGCTGGGCATCTTCTCGTTCCTCGTCGCGCTTCTGCTGCTGTTCGCGGTCTGATCCCTGATATCCTTCCTTTCGGTCGGATGGGTCCGTTTGGGCCCATCCGGTTTTCCAAGGGGTCCAGGGGGACGATATGGCCAACGAACATGACGCGGCAGCAATGGCGGGCGATGTAGCGCATGGCGCGGCGGAAGCCGCGGGCCATGCCGCCTCGAACGCGGGCATGCCGCAACTCGATCTGACCAGCTTCCCGAACCAGATCTTCTGGCTTCTTGTGACGCTCGTCGTGATCTATTGGGTGCTGTCGCGCATCGCCCTGCCGCGGATCTCCGCGGTTCTGGCCGACCGCAGCGGCACCATCTCGGGCGACCTTGCCGCGGCCGAGGATTACAAGCTGAAGGCCCGCGAGGCCGAGGCCGCCTATGAAAAGGCGCTGGCCGATGCCCGCGCTCAGGCGCAGAAGATCGTGGCCGAGGCCCGTGCCGAGATCCAGAAGGACCTCGATGCAGCCACGGCCAAGGCCGATGCCGAAATCTCGGCGCGGGCCACTGAATCCGAGGCCCGGATCGCCGAGATCCGTGCCGGTGCTGTCGAGGCGGTGGAAGCCGTCGCCAAGGATACCGCGGGCGAACTGGTCGCGGCTCTGGGCGGCAAGGCCGATGCGACGGCGATCGCGGCGGCGGTCGGTGCGCGGGTGAAAGGGTAAGACAATGAAGAAACTTGCTGTCTTCCTGATGCTCGCAGCCCAGCCCGCCCTTGCGGCGTCGGGTCCGTTCTTCTCGCTGCGCAACACCGATTTCGTGGTGATGATCGCCTTCCTGATCTTCGTCGCGATCGTGCTCAAGGCCAAGGTGCCGGCGCTGCTCGGGCGTCTGCTCGACAAGCGCGCGCTGGAAATCCGGCGCGAGCTGGAAGAGGCCCGTGACCTGCGCGACGAAGCGCAGTCGATCCTCGCCACCTACGAGCGCAAGGCGCGCGAGGTTCAGGCGATGGCCGACGAGATCGTCGTGGCGGCCAAACGCGACGCGCAAAGCGCCGCCGAGGCTGCCAAGGTCGAGCTGCGGGCCTCGATCGCGCGCCGCCTGAAAGCTGCCGAGGATCAGATCGCGACCGCCGAGGCGCAAGCCCTCAAGGCGGTCAAGGATCGCGCCGTGTCGGTCGCCGTTTCGGTGGCGGGCGAGGTGCTGGCGAAGCAGATGTCGTCGGGGGACCAATCGGGCCTGATCGACGCCTCGATCGCCGAGGTTGAAGCGCGCCTGCACTAAGCTGCGCCCTCATCAAGCTGACGAAACCCGGCCCTTGGGCCGGGTTTCGTCAGCTTGATGAGGGCGCAGCTTAGTGC
>JACXUS010000204.1 GCA_014763785.1 Sphingomonadales bacterium
CGACCGCTTGGAAAAAGCCTTGCCCTCAAGCGCCATGGCGCCGGTCGAGCCCCAGAGCTCGGCCACCACCTGATGCGGCGCGGGCAAGACGGGGCGCTCCTGCGCCATCGTATCGGCGATCACATCGACAAAGGTCGGCTCAGCCCCGGCGCGCGCCGCCTGATCATAGGTCCACTGGCTGTTGAGCCAGACCGCCGCGCCATACCAAAGCACCACGATCGCGGCCAGAACGGTGAGGATCGGCAGGACCCTAGACATGGCGCGCCCTCCGGTCGATTGCGAAGATCGCGCCCAACGCGGCCAGCACCGCCAAACACACGCCGCCGGTCACGATCATCGCCTGCAGCGCATCCGGGCAATCGCTCGGGTCCATGGAAAATTGCACGCAGTTCATATCGCGAAACGCCATCGTCACGGCCGCGAAGACCAGCCCGGGGGGCACGACCATCGCCCCGCCGATCAGCCCCACGGCCCACCACTGCCCACGGGTCAACGGCTCAAGCCTGCGCATGGCCGCCCCCTTCATCTTGCCGAAAATATCCCCGGGGGGGCCAAGGCGCAGCCTTGGCGGGGGGCAGGCAGCCCCCCTCGCGGCTGAAAAGATGCTCACACCTCATAGGCATGCCCCGCCCGCAGCCCCTCGCGCACCCGATGCGCGATCTCGAGGAATTCCTTGCTGTCGCGGATCTCCAAGGGTCGCTCGCCCCGCGGCAGGGGGCTTTCGATCACATCGGTGATCCGCCCCGGACGGGGGCTCATGACGACGATTTTGGTGGACAGATAGACCGCCTCGGGGATCGAGTGGGTAACAAAACCGATGGTCTTGCCGGTCGCCGCCCAGAGCTTCAGCAATTCCTCATTGAGCCGGTCGCGCACGATCTCATCCAAGGCCCCGAAGGGCTCGTCCATCAACAGGATATCGGCATCGAACGCCAGCGCCCGCGCAATGCTCGCGCGCTGCTGCATGCCGCCCGAGAGCTGCCAGGGGAACTTCTTGCCAAAGCCCGCGAGGTCCACCAGCGCTAGCACTTTTTCAACACGGGCCTCCTGCTCGGCGCGGGTATAGCCCATGATTTCCAGCGGAAGTTTCACATTTCCCGCAATCGTGCGCCACGGGTAAAGCCCCGCCGCCTGAAACACATAGCCATAGCTGCGGGCGCGGCGCGCCTCTTCGGGGCTGATCGCGTTGACCGTCAGCGTGCCGCCCGTCGGCCGCTCCAGCGCCGCAATACAGCGCAGGAAGGTCGTCTTGCCGCAGCCCGAAGGGCCGATGAAGCTGACGAACTCGCCCTTGGCGATCTCGAGGTTCACATCCTTGAGCGCCTGAACCGGCCCGTCATTGGTCTCGAAGACGAGGTTCAGGTTATGGGCGCTGATCACCGGGGCTGCGGTCATGTCACTCTTTCGTGGCGGTCCGGGCGGCAGCGGCGGCGCGCGGCCCCGGGTCTTGCTTCGATCTCAGATTAGCACAGCGCGGGCGCCCGCGCTCTGCCCGTTCATCGCCCGCATGGCCGGGCGCGGGCTCAGACGCCCGTCGCCGGAATGCCCGCGCGCACCACGGGCCGCGGCGCGCTCAGCTCCTTCCAGGTGGAAAGCGCTTTGGTCACCGGCATCCCCGGCGGGCGGGCGACGAATTCGCCATGCCCCTCGGCCGAGGTGATCGCCCCTTCGGAGAACGCCACCACCCCGCGCGAGAGCGTATAGCGCGGCAGGCCATGCACTTCGACCCCCTCGAAGACATTGTAATCAATCGCCGATTGCTGGCTGTCCGCGGAAATGACCTTGCTCGCCGCCGGGTCCCAGACGATCAGATCGGCATCCGCGCCGACCAGCACCGCGCCCTTCTTCGGGTAACAGTTCAGGATCTTCGCGATATTGGTCGAGGTGACGGCCACGAATTCGTTCATCGTGATCCGGCCGGTGTTCACACCCTTCTCCCACAGAACGGGCAAGCGATCCTCAAGGCCCCCGGTTCCGTTCGGGATCTTGGTGAAATCGCCGACGCCAAAACGCTTCTGCGCGGTGGTAAAGGCGCAATGATCGGTGGCGACGCAAGAGAGCGACCCCGAGGCGAGCCCCGCCCACAGGCTGTCCTGATGGCGCTTGTCGCGGAACGGCGGGCTCATCACGCGCCGCGCGGCATGGTCCCAATCGGCGTTGAAATATTCGCTCTCATCGAGCACCAGATGCTGGATCAAGGGCTCGCCCCAGACCCGCTTGCCATTCATCTTGGCGCGGCGAATGGCCTCATGCGCCTCCTCGCAAGAGGTATGCACGACATAAAGCGGCACCCCCGCCATATCGGCGATCATGATCGCGCGGTTGGTGGCTTCGCCCTCGACCTGCGCGGGGCGGGAATAGGCATGGGCCTCGGGGCCGGTATTGCCCTCGGCCAGCAGTTTCGCGGACATTTCCGCCACGATATCGCCGTTCTCGGCATGCACCATCGGGATCGCCCCAAGCTCGGCGCAGCGCTTGAAACTGGCGAACAGCTCGTCATCATTGACCATCAAGGCGCCCTTGTAGGCCATGAAATGCTTGAAGGTGTTGATGCCGCGCTCGGTCACGGCCTTCATCTCGTCAAAGACCTGCTCACCCCACCAGGTCACCGCCATGTGGAAGCTGTAATCGCAATGCGCGCGCTTGGATTTGTTGTCCCAGGCCTTGAGCGCATCGAGCATGCTCTCGCCGGGCGCGGGCAAGGCAAAGTCGATCACCATCGTCGTGCCGCCCGCCAAAGCCGCGCGGGTGCCGCTCTCGAAATCATCGGCCGAATAGGTGCCCATGAAGGGCATCTCAAGATGCGTATGCGGGTCGATGCCGCCGGGCATCACATAACAGCCCGTTGCATCCAGCACCTTGTCGCCCACCAGCCCCTGCCCGATTGCGGTGATCTGCCCGCCCTCGATCAGCACATCCGCCTTGTAGGTCAGATCCGCGGTGACGATGGTTCCGTTCTTGATGACAGTGGTGGTCATGGCACGCTCCTTGGCCTTCTTCTTGGCCGAAATACTCCGGGGGTCCGGGGGCAGCGCCCCCGGCCTTGGCCTCAGGCGACGACTTCGGCGGTTTCCAGCACCGCATGCAACAGCACATCGGTCCCCGCCGCCGCCCAGTCTGGGCTGATCTCTTCGGCCTCGTTGTGGCTGAGGCCGCCCACACAGGGGCACATGATCATCGTCGCAGGCGCCACCTTGGCAGCCCAGCAGGCATCATGCCCTGCGCCCGAGATGATGTTCATATGCGGATAGCCCAGCGTGTCGGCGGCACGCCGCACCGTCTCGACCAGCGCGGGGTCGAAGGTGACGGGATCGAAATGCCCGACCGCCTCGACCGCGCAGCCCACGCCCAGGTGCGCGCAGATCTCGGCGGCGCGGGCCTCGATCTCGGCGCGCATCCGGTCCAGCTTCGCCTGATCGGGGGTGCGGATATCGACGGTGAAGACCACCGTGCCGGGCAGCACGTTGCGCGAGTTGGGGCTGAATTTCACCTGCCCCACGCCGCCCACGGCGCCGGGCTGGTTCTTCATCGCAACCTCTTGCACCATCTCGAAAATCCGGCCCATCGCCAGGCCCGCATTGACCCGCATCGCCATCGGGGTCGAGCCGGTATGCGCCTCGCGCCCGGTCAGGGTGAATTCGAGCCACCAGAGCCCCTGGCAATGGGTGACCACGCCGATGGTCTTGCCCTCGGCCTCGAGGATCGGGCCTTGCTCGATATGCAGCTCGTAATAGGCATGCATCTTGCGCGCGCCGACCTCTTCGCTGCCCTTCCAGCCGATCCGCGTCAGTTCCTCGCCATAGCTCTTGCCGTCCAAGTCCTTGCGGCCATAGGCATAATCGAGCGTATGCACCCCGGCAAAGACCCCCGAGGCCAGCATCGCAGGCGCAAACCGCGCGCCCTCTTCGTTGGCCCAGTTCGTCACCACGATCGGATGCCTGGTCTTGATCCCCAGATCGTTCAGGCTGCGCACCACCTCGAGCGCGCCCAGAACCCCCAGAACGCCATCATATTTCCCGCCCGTCGGCTGGGTGTCGAGGTGACTGCCGACATAGACCGGCAGGGCGCCCGGGTCCTCACCCGGGCGCGTCGCAAACATCGTGCCCATCGCATCGACGCCCATGGTCATGCCCGCCGCCTCGCACCAGCTCTGGAACAGCACGCGCCCCGCGGCATCCTCATCGGTCAGGGTCTGGCGGTTGCAGCCACCGGCGATGCCGGGGCCGACCTTGGCCATCTCCATCAGGCTGTCCCACAGGCGTGCGGAATTGATGCGGAGGTTTTCTCCGGGTGCGGACATTGCGATACTCCCTGTCGGCTCGGGGCACATTGGGTGCGGCCCTCGTTGGCAACGACTCGTTTTCTGACCATTCGGTCAAGGGAAGATGGCCATGCAGCCGCCGCCGGGTCAATGACTTTCGCCGCGATCCGCCCGAAACCGCCGCATCGGGCGGCATCTGCCCAAATTTCGGGCGATCACTCTGCGGGCGCTGCGGGTGCCTGCGCCGTCCCCGCCGATGGCGCTTCGGTCGGCGCTGCGGCGGGGGCCTCGGGCGCCTCGGGGGCGCCCCCTTCCCCCGGCGCCGCCTCGGGCGCCGCCTGCGGCATCACCGGCAGGGTGAACATCGGCACCGCCACGCCCGGCAACTGCGCGGGCAGATCGGCGCCCAGCGTCTCGCGGCCCTCGGCCGAGGTCTCCTCGATCACCGTGCCGTTTTGCAGCGCGGGCCCGGGTGCGGCCGCCAGATCGGCCCCCGAGGCCCCGGCCTCCGAGCACAGATAGACCGCGCCGCCCACCGCAACCGCGCTCACCGCCATCGCGGTCAGCGCCGCCGGATTGGCGCTGGCCGTCGCGCCCAGCGCATCGGCGCCCAGCGTGGCCAACCCCTTGCCGATCCGTGCGCCCTTCCCCCGCAGCAGCACCGCGCCGCCCGGCAGCGCCTCGGCCCGGGCCTGCATGCCTTGCGCCATCTCGGCCGAATTGCCATGGATCCGCCCCGCCGCCGCGGCCGAGCCGTTGACCCGCTCGCAGAAGCTGCGCGAGGGTTTGCGGCAGTTCAGAAAGGCATCGCGCGACCCCGGCGCATAGCCAAGATAGGTGCCCGCCTTGCCGTCCCATTGCAGGCAGAACCCCGCGCGGCCCGCGTCATCCAGCTCGGGCGTCAGCGCGCGCAGGGTGACAAGGCCGGGGCAGGTCACCTCGCCCTTGGGACCAAAGAGCCGCTCGCGCGTCGAGCGGCTCTCGCGCAGCGCGGCATTGTCGGGGTCATAGACGAAGGCCAGCGCCGCGCCCCGGACCGAGGTCTCGCAGCGCACCAGCTCAGCCCGGGCAAGGCCCGGCAGCAGCAAGGCTGCCAGCACCAGCGCGCCGGTCAGCGGGGCAATCGTCAGGGGGCGGGG
>JACXUS010000519.1 GCA_014763785.1 Sphingomonadales bacterium
GGGCGCGGCCGAACTGCTGGCCCCAGGTCGGTATCGGCTGACCCGCCTCCTGCGCGGCCAGCGCGGCACCGAGGGCGCGATGGCCAACCCGGCGCCTGCGGGGGCGCGGGTCGTGGTGCTCGACGACAGCCTCGCAACGCTACCGATCGCCGAGGCCGATCTCGGCATCCCGTGGAACTGGCGCATTGGCCCCGCAAGCCGCCCGGTCAGCGACGAGACCTACGTGGCAAAAGCCTTCACGCCTGCGGGCGTCGGGCTGCGGCCGTTCTCGGGCGCACATGTCGAACAGCCATGGCGCAAGCCGCGTACGCCCGGCGACCTGACCATCCGCTGGACACGCCGGTCCCGAGCGCTCTCGGCCGACAGTTGGGGCGGGCTCGAGGTGCCGCTGGCCGAGGAGCTCGAAGCCTACGAGGTCGAGATCCACGACGGCGCCACCGTGAAGCGGGTGCTGTCCACCGCCACCACCAGCGTGGTCTACACCGCTGCCCAGCAGACCGCCGACTGGGGCGGGCCGCTCGCCCCTGGCGACACGCTCGACGTCCGCATCTTCCAGCTCTCCGCCCTCGTTGGGCGGGGCGCGCCGAAAACCGTCACGCTGAGCTTCTGAGGCCGCGCAATGAGTTCTGGCCGGCCGCGCGCTCTGCGGCGTAAGCTCGGGACATGCGCCCCGAGGACGAAGACCGGATTGCCGCCAAGCTTGCCAGAGTGATGGCCGTGGCCTGCGTGCGAAACACGCAACTCGAGACCCTGCATGCCGGCCTCACGCCCGTGTCACACACGGGTGATGGCAGCGACGTCATCGTGGAGGACGCCGCGGGCCGACGCATACCCTGGTCCGAGGTCTCGCGGATCAATGACGACGAGATGCGCGCGTTGATGCGCGAGATCGTGGACCGGCTCTACACCTTCCATCTGCGGATCGACGACCCGGCGTTCCGGGCCGAGATCGATCGCTGGGCCGCAATGACCGCAGCGTGGGACACGCCGAAGCCCGACCCGGTTCTGTCCGCGATTCCGGGGGAGACACCCGAGCGCGGGTAGCTCGTCCGCACCACCGCCGTGCCACTGTTCGCCGCCTGCCATGCAGGCGGCGTTCCTCGTTCTGGAGACCGCCCATGTCCGACGCAACGACCCATCTCCTGCTGCCCTACATCCTCGCGGCGCAGGCCCAGAAGCACGTCACCCATAAC
>JACXUS010000205.1 GCA_014763785.1 Sphingomonadales bacterium
GGGCGATGGGGGTGGCGCAGGGCGGCGGGCTTCGCGGCCTCCAGCCGGGCGGACAGCGCATCGAGCGCGGCCCGGCGCGCGGCGAGTACGGCCTGCATGCTGGCGGTCAGGCGGGATGCGAGGGCGTTGAGGCCCGCGGCCTCGGCGGGATCGGGTGCATCAGATCCGGAGCCCGCGATGGCCCGCATCTCGAAGCTGGCGAGCGGCCCGAGGCGGTTGGTGAGCCAGGCTTCCGGATCGGGAATGCGGGAGAGATCGACGCGGGCGGTCCGGGCACGATGGCCGGCTCCCTCCGGGCGGTAGGTCACCTCCGCGGAGGATGGGGACATTCTGCTATTATAGAGATCTCTATAATAGCAGTTTGTCACACTCCTCGACCGATCCTGCCGCGTCGCGGCGGCCGTGGACCAGAGCTCCGGAAAGCAGGCCGCCATGTCGGCCGCGTTCTCAAGGACGATGCCGGTGAGCGCCATCCGGTCGCGCCGGGTCGGGCGGAGGTCGGACCAGGGCACCAGCGCATCGACGGTGACCGGCAGAACAACATCCGTGAGCAGGTCGATCTCGAGCGGTGTTGTGGCGGTGCGGTTGACGCCGCGCCCGCGGCCCATGGCCTGGATCAACTCGCCCTCGCAGATGCACCAGCGGACCGCTTCCGCAATGGGATCGGCGTGTTCCTCCATCGCGAGCGGGGCGGCCATGTCGCCCGCAAGCCGCACGCGGCGTTCGACCATGGGATACCACCAGCCCACGTCCTGCGGGTTCGGCGCGGGCACGCGGCCGGTCAGCGCCGTGGCGATCAGTTCCACCGTGCGCGGCGCGGGAAGCGTGCGGCCGAGGACCACCATGCCGCCGATCCCGCCCCAGCGGTCGAGCCCGCTCAGCGCGTTGAAATGCACGGCCTCCACCCGCGGCGGCAGCCCCGCGGACCTGAGCGCATCAATGGCGGCCTTCTGGCCCACCACCAGCAGATCGATTGCCTGGCCCGGGCGATGGCACTGGCGGGCCCGGAGGTCGATCCAGGCGCGGAGGTCGCGCAGCCTGCTCGCGGCGGCCTTGCGGTCCCGTTCGGGTGCGTCGGCGGAGGGCGAAAGCGCACGGGCCGAGGTCGGGCTGCCGGTCACCTGGCGGACGCGGACATGGGGCTGGCGCGCGGCGACGGGCGTGCCGATGTCGATCCTGGGCAGGTAGGTCTGGACGAGTTCCGGCCGCAGCGTCGCGTCGAGATGCAGGATCGGCGCCTGGGCCGCCCAGCCGGTCCGCATGCGGCTGCGCCAGCGCAGGCGGAGTGCGCGCACCGAACCTGCTTCGGTCATCTCGTGGACGAGTTCCGCGCCGGTGGCATCGTGGCCGTTCTCGAGCGCCTCGGCGAGGATCAGCCAGAGCGTGGCGCAGCGCCCGGGCGGCGCCCATGGCTCGCCGGCGGGCGGCAGGACCGCCTCGATGCGCTTGCGCCGCTCGACGGGCGACATGCCGGGACGGAGACCCGCGTCGCGCATCCGGCGGCGTTCCAGCGTCGCGGCATGGCGGCAATCGTCCGGGGTGAGACCGACGGCCTCCAGCAGGCCCAGACGCAGCGGACCGGGCTCCGTGACCCGCAGCGCCTTGCAGAGCCGTTCCCGCGCGGCGATCAGGTCGGCGGTGGCACCGACGTCCATCTTGCCCTTGGCCCCATAGCATGTGAGCGAGGTGCGGCCGGGCTCCAACCCGTCCTGTGTCAGCGTGGCCTTGCCATCGAGACCGCGCAGGCCCGACTGCCAGAAGGCCTCGTCGATGACGAGCAGCCCGACCTCGCCGATGGCTTGCGGCTTCATGTGAAAGAGGCTGTCATGGGCGCAGACGATGACCTGCGCCGCCTGCGCGAGCGGCTTCTGGCGCTGGTAGCCGCAGTCGTGAAACCAGGGGCAGAGCAGCAGCTCCGCCCCGTTCTTCACCTTGCAGCAGCTCTGCTCGACCGGGTGCTCGATCTCGAGGGCGTCAAAGGTAGCTTCGGGGTCGAGGCACATGAGCCGGTCGGGATTGTCGTCGGTGGGATCGGGCGCGGTGCGGCCCTTCCAGAGCATGGCGCTGAGGCCGAGCGCCTCGAAGGCCGCGACCTGTTCGGCTCCGAGATCGTGGCGGGGGACGGCATAGACGACCTTGCGTGGCCCGAGCCCGCCGGCGGCGATCAGCTCGGCGATGGCGGCGCGCGCGCTCGAGGTCTTGCCGAGGCCCACGTCGACCGGAAGGCCGAGGAGCGGCGGCAGGGCGGCCCGCGCCACGATGCTGAAATCCAGCGGGTCGCGGGTCGCGTCGATTTTCTTCGCCGCCTCGACGGCCGCCCAGTAGTCCGGGATCGCGGCCATGAAACCGGCGATCGCCTCGGAAAGGCTGGCACGCGCCTCGTCGGGAGTGAGGACTGGCGCGGGATAGGTCGGCGGTGGCGGCGGGATCCGGGACGCACCGGCGACGAGCGCGGCAACGGCGTCCAGCCCCTCGGCGCAGAACAGGTCGTTGGCGTCGCCGGGGCTCTCCGGCACGGCCAGACGGCCGTCGAACGCGAGGGCGACCTTCCGCGCCGCCTCGACGCCGGGATTGCCGTCGCGGTCGGGCTTCTCGTCGTTGTCTGCGACCACGACGAGGTCGGCCTCGGGAAAGCGTGCCCGCAGCGCCTCGGCGACCGGTATCAGGTTGCCCGCGTCCATGGCCGCGATCACGGTATGGCCCGTCGCCATGTGCAGGCTGGCACCCGTGGCCCAGCCCTCGCAGATCAGGACCGGGCCTGAGGGTTCGGCAATCGGCTCGGGCTCCGCGCCCACCACCGCGAAATGACCCTTCTTCGCGCCACCGGCGAGGTAGCGCTTGGCCCCGTCCGGCGCGATGGTCTCGAGACTGTGGATCCGGCCGTCGATGTCCTGCAGCGGCACGACGAGTCGGTGGCCCGCATCCATGCGCAGGGCGAGCGGCGCGGCCCGCTTGGCGGCGAGGTAGGGATGGTCTTCCGGGGCGGAACGCGCGCTGTCCCAGATGCGGGCAGCGCGCGCGGCGGCCTCGTCCGCCCGGTTTGACGCGGGCGCGGCATCGTGATCGAGGCGTGCCTCGGAACTTTCTGTGCCCGGTACCGAAGGCGGCTCGCACGGATCGTTCGCCGGCATTTCTCGGGGGGCCGGACGCTGGCACACCGGGCGGTGACGGGCGCCCATGCCAATCCGGTCGGCAATCCAGTCGGTCGCGTCCTCGCGCGCCATGCCGAGATCGCGGCCGACGAGATCCGAGAACCAGCCGCCCCGGCCTTCCTCGTGGTCGAACCACATCCCCGCCCGCGCGCCACCGACGACGACCGACAGGCTCCCCTTGCGGCCCCAGCGCCATTCCTGGCCCGCGCGGAAGGTCGGCTTGCCCAGAAGCTCCACCGCAAGCTCCGGCACCCGCGCGCGCAACTCCGCATCGAAGGCCCGCCAGTCCCGCCCGCTCATCGCCGTCCCCGCGGAACGGGCGCATGCACGCCAGTCGGCCGGTGGGCCGAGGCGGCAGGGCGCAGGAGGTGGCGGAGACGGGCGGACACGGGGATTGCGGAACCGGATGAGGGGCGTTGTTGCCCCCGGTTCTGCCGCCCTTAGGGCCACTCTCGCGACGTCGGAACCGGTCCGCCCGGCCACAGGCCATCTCGCCGGAAAGGGGTGACCCCTTCCGTCAACGCGTTGAAATCACGTCAGTTCATGGGTGGACCCCAAGGGGTCGAATGACCTGTCTGGAGCGCTCTTGGCAGCCGTGCCCAATCAGTGGGGTAACCCCGCATCCGCGCAAACGGGGTGAACGGTTCAGCCCTTCATCGCGACGGCCAGCGTTCGGGGTGCCGCAACTGCAGCAGTCGCATCGGCGCCAGGGTCCGCAAGATCGTCAGCTGACCGATCTGGCGAGCCGGCCGCCTCCTTTCGCTGGACTGGCCCAAGCCGGCAGTGGTCGCAATCGCGTTATCCCCTCCAACGCGATTGCATCCGCCATCACAGGTTCCAGCCGTTGTGTCGCAGATCAGGGCCGAGCACCCGCTTTGCCCCGCCACGTTGCGCGGAAGGCAAGCGGATCAGCGTGGCCATGGCGTCGGCGAGGTTCTTCGAGACCGGTTCGCCGTCGATCCGCTGCGTCCTGAACCAGTCCGAAAGACCTCTTTCTTCTCCTGATGCAGGGCCGTCAGCCCGAAATGCCGGATCGCGTCCTGCATCAGCTCGAGATAAGGTGTGTTGTAGCTCGGTGCCTCGGGGCGAGGATCGGCAGGCTCATCATCGCCTTCCGGCCAGTCGGGCCAGATCGCCTTGACCATGAAATCCGGCACCTGAATGTGGATGTACTGCCAGGACGGCCCTGTCAGCACCAGCTCGTCCGCGTCGAACTCCCCCGCGCGCCATTCGTCGGTCGTGATCAGCGTGGGGTCCGTCGCGTGCAGCCGCCAGATATTGCGTCCATCCGTGCATCCGTTGCGCCTGATCGTGGATCGGCAGCCCGTTGCGCGCACATAGCCATCGCGCAAGGCGATCAGTAAACCGTCGACCGAGCGCTGCGAGGGGTATCGCCGAGGCTCTTCGGCTGCCGGGCGCGCGGCGATCTGCAGGGTCTCGTCGCGAAGGACCAGACGGTAGAGTTCCTGTTCGAGCTCGTACCCTTCGATGCGGTGGACGTGCTCGATCGCCGTGGCCATAGACCAGAGCGTTCCAGGGGCCTCCCCTTCGGCCATATCGCAACCCCACCGATTCATTTGATGCAGGTGAAGAACATAACCAAAACATTCCGCCCCCTCAACCGACTTGACCGAAGGGTTGAACGGTTCAACCCATGGCGAGCGCAGGCGGTCTGACCGGTTCCGAGGTCGCGGGCCGCGGCGCAATGCGGCACCGATGAATCATGATGTTCGATCCCGGTCCCATTCGTCGCCCCAACCCACTCGCCCCTTCGGCGATGACGCCCGCAGAACGCCGCACCGAGTTGTGCGGCCTGCTGGCGCTCGGGCTGGTTCGGTTGCGGATGCGGGAGACGGGCGAAGTATCTGACGATACTGGAGAAAGTTGCCTACACTCTCCGGCCGACCGATGCCGTCATGCAACTCCAACTCACCGGAGAACCGCATGACGACTCACGATCCCATTCCCGCGCGCCTGGCCGCGCTGAAGACCGCCACGACGCCGGAATTGAAGGCGCAATGGCGCGACCTGTTCGACAGCGAGCCGCCGCCCTTCAACCGGCGCTACCTGGAAAGCCGGCTCGCATACCGCATCCAGGAACTCGCCTATGGCGGGCTGAAGCCCGAGACGGTGCGCCGGCTTGACCTGGCTCTTCGACATGCCGCCAGCGCCCATGGCTTTCACCAGATCGTCGACCGAGCGGGTCGAGATGCCATGAACGTAAGCCTCCTGAATTACCG
>JACXUS010000520.1 GCA_014763785.1 Sphingomonadales bacterium
GCCTCTGGTCGCACGGATCGTGTTCCGCGATGGCGACGAGCAGGAACCCTACACGATCGATGACGGGCGCATCCGTTTCGCCTTCGTCGAGGCGGGCGAGATCGCCTTCGGCGAGGGGGCCGTCATCGACCGCACCGCCGAGCGCACCTATGGCCCGGGCGAGATCCTCGTCATTCCCCCGGGTGCCCCCTTCTGGGTGGCGGCACGGGACGGCGGCGCCGAAGGCGCGACCGTCATCATCGCCATCGTGCCGGGGGACAGCACCTTGAACGTGCCCCTGAGGTGATGCACATGCCCGCGGTCCTGCACCTTCTCGCCCATCCCGGCCTCGCCACCTCGCATGTCAACGCGGCAATGTGGGCGGCCGCGCGCGGGGTCGCGGGTGTCACCCGCGCCGATCTCTATGCGCGATATCCCCGCCACGACATCGACATCGCCGCCGAACAGGCGCGGCTTCTGGCGCATGAGGTGATCGTCCTGCAATTTCCGCTGTTCTGGTATTCGGGACCGGCGCTGTTGAAGGACTGGATCGACCTGACGCTGGAACACGGCTTTGCCTATGGCGCGGGCGGCGACCGGCTGCACGGCAAGGTGCTGCAACTGGCCATCACCACCGGCGGGACCGCGGCCGCCTATGCCCCGGGTGGGCATAACCACCACGAGGTCCGCACCTTTCTGACGCCCTTCGAGCAGACCGCGCGGCTGTCGGGGATGCGCTTTGCGGCGCCTTACGTCCTGCACGGCGCCCTGCTCGCGGACCCGGCTGCTCATGCGGCGGGCTTTGCGCGGCTCCTCGCGGCCTGGACCGCTGACCGCGTCGCGCCCGAGGTCTTCGACCGCGCCATCCTGACCCATGACACGCTGCCCCTGACCGAAGGCTGAGCCCCATGTCCGATATCCTGCTTCTGGCCTTTCTGTTCCTGATCGCCGGCGTCATCGCCGTGCCGCTGGCGGCGCGCGCGGGGCTCGGCTCGGTGCTGGGCTATCTCATCGCGGGCATCGCGCTTGCGCCGCTCCTCGGCCTTCTGAAGGTCGATGTGGTCGCCATCCAGCATTTCGCCGAATTCGGCGTGGTGCATCGCTACGAGCCGTCCGGCGCGCTGCATGGCCTCATGCGCGTGCGCGGCTTCACCCAGGACGACGCCCATGTCTTCTGCACGGAAGAGCAGATGGCGGCCGAGTGCCTG
>JACXUS010000521.1 GCA_014763785.1 Sphingomonadales bacterium
ATTCCAGATCGTCCGTGCGCAGTCGCCCGGCACGGCACGCATAATCTGAAACTGTAGGCGGGGGACCTTACAACTCCTTTAAATCTGGCTGCGAAGCGGCCGCGGCGCGGCAAGAGAGCCTGCGTCAAGCCAGCGCAACCATGACCATCTTTGGAGGTATCAGCCTGCCGCCCGCCGGCGCCCCTTGCCTCGAAACGCAGCAATCTCAAGCACTTCGCGCGGATACGCAACACTTTGCGGCGATATCGCCCGGAGAACAGCCGCATTCCGCGCCCGAGATACTGGCGTTATGCTTGATCAGCCCGCCCACCGCCGCCGCGGTCAGCAGGAACTCCCCCACGCGCGAGGCCGTGGCCCCCGGCACATGGTCAAGCCAATAGCGGATCACCGCCGGCACCACCCCCGCCGCGCCATTCGTCGGCGCCGTGACCACCTGACCGCCGGCCGCGTTTTCCTCGTTCACCGCCATCGCATAGGCGGAAATCCAATCGTTCACCGTATGCGGCGGGGCAAGGTTCATGCCGCGCTCCGCCAGCAGCGCCTCGTGGATCGCGCGTGCCCGGCGCTTGACCTTCAGCCCGCCGGGCAGCACCCCCTCGGTCGCAAGCCCGCGCGAGATACAATCGTTCATCACCGCCCAGACCCGCGCCAGCCCCGCGTCAATCTCGGCATCCGAGCGGAAGCGGCGCTCGTTATGGCGCTTCATCTGGGCGATGCTCAGCCCCGAATTCTGCGCCATCGCCAGCATTTCCGCGGCCGAGCGGAACGGGAAGGGCACCGGGCTCGGCGCCTCCAGATCCTTGGGGCCGAGCGCCGCCTGTTCCGCCGCGCTCAGCACGAAGCCGCCGCCGATGGAATAATAGGTCTCTTGCGCGATCACATCGCCCTGCGCGTCGAGCGCCTCGATCACCATGCCGTTCGCATGGCCGGGCAGCGCAGGCCCGAAGTCGAAGATCAGGTCCTGTTCGGGGTCGAAGCGCAGCTCCGGCAGGCCCGGGGGCGACAGCCGCCCGGTGGCGCGGTTGGCCGCCAGCACCGCCTCGGCGCGCTCGGCGTCATAGCTGTCGGGCAGCATCCCCGCCAGCCCGAGGATCGTCGCCCGGTCGGTCGCATGCCCCTTGCCGGTAAAGGCCAGCGAACCATGAAGCCGCGCCCGCAGCCCCGCCGCCGCAAAGGGCAGGCTGC
>JACXUS010000522.1 GCA_014763785.1 Sphingomonadales bacterium
GGTGGCGCCGCCGGGGCGGCCGGCGGTGGCTGGGTGCGAGGCCCTCGGGTTGCGGTTTGACTACAGATCGGGGGCAGCCGGAGGAGCCTGCATGCGGGGCGCGCGCGTCGGGGGCTTGGCGACAGATGGGAGCGGTAGATCGGGGTGGTAGATGCGGGCGGGCGCGGCCGTATCGACACTCGGCAAACCGGCCGGGCCAAGGGCTCGCCCTTGGGCTCGGGCGCAGCGGCGGTGCTTTGGGCGCGGTGCGGCGGGCCGGGTCACGCCCGGCCGGGCGTTGCATCCCGGGGCTGGCATCCCGCGGGGCGGGTTACTCCCGGGCTACAGCAACCCGAAACCCGGCCGCAGCCGCGCACCTCAGCCCCCACATCAGCGGCGCGCCCTAGCCCCGCGTGTCGGGCAGGGCGATGCGCGCCACCTGTTCGGCGATCGGATCGACCGACAGCGGATGGGTCTCGCCGGTGTGGTCCTCGGGATCGCCCAGCTCCTGCCAGCGCCCGTTCTTGAAGATCTCGAGCGCGCCGAAGCGCGCCTTGTAGCCCATCTTGCGCGAGCCCGGCACCCAATAGCCCAGATAGACGTAAGGCAGGCCTGCGCGCCGCGCGATCTCGACGTGATCGAGGATCAGAAAGGTGCCCAGACTGTCGTCGATCCGCTCCGGGTCATAGAAGCTGTAGACCATGCTCAGCCCGTCATCGAGCACATCGGTCAGGCACACGGCGGTCAGCGCGCGCGTCGTGCCGGGGCTGGCGGCGGTCTCGCGATATTCGATGACACGGGTCTTGACCGGGGTCTCCTCGATCATCGCGGCGAATTCGAAAATATCCATATCGGCCATCCCGCCATCGGCATGGCGCTGGTCGAGATAGCGGCGGAAGAGGGCGAATTGCTCCTCGGTGGCCCAGGGGCTGGTCGCGGTGCGCTTGAGATGCGCGTTGCGCTTGAGCACCCGGCGCTGGGTCTTCGAGGGGGCGAAATCCGCGACCCGGATCCGCGCCGAGAGACAGGCCATGCAATCGGCACAGGACGGGCGATAGAGCACATTCTGCGAGCGCCGGAACCCCTGCCGCGAGAGCGCATTGTTGAGCTTCTCTGCGCCTTCGCCCTGCAGTGCGGTGAACAATTTCCGCTCGGCCCGCCCCTCGAGATAGGGGCAGGGCTGCGGGGCCGTCACGTAGAAC
>JACXUS010000206.1 GCA_014763785.1 Sphingomonadales bacterium
GGTCAACCAGAAATGCCCGCTCATCATGCCCCCTCTGTTTGGGAGCTTGAATCATGCAGCCCGTGCAGCCTCAAGTCGATTTATGGGTCCTGACCCTAATCCCCGCCGCCGCCGCCGATCGCCACCGACATGAAGCGGCGAAACACCTCGGCGGGGGCGCTCAGGGCCCGCGCCCGTGCCCAGGCCAGCCCCACATCCATGCTGGGCACCTCATCCGAGAGCGTCCGCGCCTCGAGCCGCTGCCCCTCGAGCGACCACGGCCGATAGACCATATCCGACAGGATCGTCACCCCCATGCCGCCCGCCACCATCGAGCGCACCGCCTCGACCGAACTGGTGGTGAAGATGGGGTTCGGCCGCACCCCGGCGGCCTCCCAATAGCGGCCCGCGGTCTGGCTGGCCTCGTCGACCGTCAGCATCACATAGGGCTCGCGCGCGACATCGCGCAGCCCGACCCGCTCGGCCTCGCAAAACGGGTGATCCGTGGGCATCCACAGCCGCCGCTGCGAGCGCACCAGAACCTCGTGAGCCAGCTCCTCGCGGTTGCCGAGGTTCGACACCAGCATCACCGCCAGATCATAATCGCCCGCCACCAGCCCCGGCTCCAGCCGGTCGCGCGGCACCTCGTGCATCTCGAGCCGGATCCGCGGATAGGCCCGGCGAAAGCGCGCATAGTGGCGCGGCATGAAATAGCCCGCGACGGTATAGGTGGTCGCCAGCCGCAGATGCCCGCTTTCCTGCCGCTCGCTGCCCAAGGGGCTGCGCACCGCATCCTCGACCGCGGCCATGATCGTGCGCGCATGGTTGAGGAATCGCGCCCCCTCGATCGTCAGCCGCACCCCGCCATGCATCCGATCGAAGAGCCGCACCCCGAGCTGGCTTTCCAAACTTTGCACTGCAGCGGTCACAGAGGACTGTGAAATGTTCATTTCCATGGCAGCCTGACTGACCTGTCCGGTTTCCGCGGCGGCGATGAAATAGCGAATTTGCTTGAGTGTCAGGGACATACGGGCCGTTCCTCATATGTATCGTATTTTTCGATATCATTATGTTGAATTTAGAATTTCACAAGTCTTCACGCGCCGTCGCAGCCTTGGGGCAAGAGTTAAGCGGAGAGACGGAATGCGGGTGAGCTTGAATTGCGACATGGGCGAGGGCTTCGGCCTTTACCGGATGGGCGATGACGAGGGCATGATGCCGGTGATCGACGTGGCCAATGTCGCCTGCGGGTTTCACGGCTCCGACCCCGATCACATGCGCCGCACCGTGCAGCTGGCCAAGCGCCATGGCGTGCGGGTGGGGGCGCATCCCTCGCTGCCCGATCTGCAGGGGTTTGGTCGGCGCGAGATGAAGATGGGCCGCGAGGAAATGGCGAACTGCATCCTCTATCAGGTCGGCGCCCTGATGGGCTTTCTGCGCGCCGAGGGGATGGAGCTCAATCACATCAAGCCGCATGGCAGCCTTTATGGCATGGCCGGGCGGATCGAGGATATCGCCCATGCGGTCTGCGATGTGGCCGATATCTATGGCGTGCCGCTCTTTGGCATGACCGGCACGCTGCACGAACGCATCTATGCCGCGCGCGGGCACCGCTTCGTGCCGGAATATTACTGCGATCTGGACTATGCGCCGGGCGGGGCGCTGATCGTGACGCGCGAACATGACGCGAAGGATGCAGCCCTGATGGCCGAACGCTGTGCGCGCGCGGTGCGCGAGGGTGTCGGCACCGCCAATGACGGCTCGACCTTCCCGACCCGGGTCGAAACCATCTGCGTGCATTCCGACACCCCGAATGCCATCGAGATCGCCCGCGCCGTGCGCGCCGCGATCGCCCCCGAAACCGTCTGACACTCAAGGAGACCGAACCATGGCCCAGATCCTCTCACCGCTGCCCGGCACCTTCTACCGCGCCGCCTCGCCCGATACGCCGCCCTACAAGGCCGATGGCGATGCCGTCGCGGTGGGCGACGTGATCGGCCTGATCGAGGTGATGAAGTCGTTCCACGAGGTCACCTCGGAGGTGGCGGGCAGCAACATCCGCTTCGCGGTCGAGAACGAAGAGCCGGTGATGGCCGGCGCGCTTCTGGCGGATCTCGATTGATGATCACGAAACTTCTGGTTGCGAACCGGGGCGAGATTGCCGTGCGGATCCTCCGCGCGGCCCGCGATCTGGGCATTGCCACGGTGGCGGTGCATTCGGCCGCCGATACCGACGCGCTGCATGTGCAACTGGCCGATGAGGCGGTGAATATCGGGCCCCCGGCGGCGAAGAAATCCTATCTCAATGTGGCGGCGATTTTGGCGGCGGCCGAGGCGACCGGCGCCGATGCGATCCATCCGGGCTATGGCTTTCTGGCGGAAAACGCCGAATTTGCCGATGCGGTGGTGGCGGCGGGGCTGGTCTTCGTCGGGCCCTCGGGCGAGGCGATCCGGCTGATGGGTGACAAGGTCTCGGCGCGGTTTGCGGCGCATGCCGCCGGGGTGCCGGTGGTGCCGGGCTCGGCCGGCCGGGTGTCGGGCATCGAAGAGGCGCGCCATATCCTGATCGACACGGGCTTTCCGGTGATGATCAAGGCGGCGGCGGGCGGCGGCGGGCGCGGCATCCGCATTGCCAATGATCTGGCCGAGTTCGAGCAGGCCTTCCCGCAGGCCGCGGCCGAGGCGCTGGCCGCCTTTGGCGATGGCGGGCTCTATATGGAGAAGGTG
The DNA here is from genome assembly GCA_014763785.1 of Sphingomonadales bacterium. Classification (GTDB taxonomy): domain Bacteria; phylum Pseudomonadota; class Alphaproteobacteria; order Rhodobacterales; family Rhodobacteraceae; genus Rhodobacter. Next base: position 2,707 of record JACXUS010000206.1, read on the forward strand.
ATCGGCCGCGCGCGCCATATCGAGGTGCAGGTTCTGGGCGACGGCCTTGACGCCATTCACCTGTGCGAGCGGGAATGCTCGCTGCAGCGCCGCCGCCAGAAGGTCTGGGAAGAGGCGCCCTCGGCCGCGCTCTCGGAGGGGTTGCGCGAGCGGCTCTGCGCCTCGGCCGTGGCGCTGGCGCGGGCGGTTGGCTATTCCGGCGCGGGCACGGTCGAATATCTCTATGACGACGCCGCCGACCGCTTCTATTTCATCGAGATGAACACCCGCATTCAGGTCGAGCATCCGGTGACCGAGATGATCACCGGGGTCGATCTGGTGGCCGAGGGGCTGCGCATCGCGGGGGGCGAGCCTCTGCGTCTGAAACAACGCGACATCAGCCCCCGCGGCCATGCGATCGAGGTGCGGCTGAACGCCGAGGACCCCGCGCGCGATTTCGCGCCCTTCCCGGGGACGGTGGGCGATCTGCGCCTGCCCGGCGGGCCGGGGGTGCGCTTCGATTCCATGCTCTACCCGGGCTATCAGGTGCCGCCCTTCTACGACTCGCTTCTCGCGAAGCTCATCGTGCATGCCGAGACCCGCGAGGCGGCGATCACGCGGCTGACCCGCGCGCTGAATGAGCTCTCCATTGGCGGGATGAAGACCACCAAACCCCTGTTCCTCGCTCTGACCGCCGATCCGGCGGTGCGCGCGGGCGCGGTGCATACGCGCTGGCTGGAAGGCTGGCTGACCGAAAACGCAAGCCGTCTCGGCGACGTGCAAGGCTGAAAGGACAAGGCATGGCGATACGATTTTCCCATGGCGGCGATGAGCACATCTTCGGAGAGGTCTCCGAGTCGATGTCGCTCGAGGCCTTCTTCACGGGCCTCTCGATGATCAACGCGGTGCGCGCGGCGCAGATCCCCGGCGTGATCGAGACCTGCCCCGCGAATGCGAGCTTTCAGGTCAAGTTCGACCCCGACCGCATCAGCCCCGCCGATATGCTGCGCGAGCTGCAAAGCTTCGAGGCCGAGGCCGCGACCGCGGATCAGACCTTGGCCACCCGCATCATCGAGCTGCCGGTCTATTATCAGGACCCCTGGACGCATGAGACCGAGATGCGCTTTCGCGAGCGCCATCAGGACCCGACGGTGACCGATCTGGAATATTCCGCCCGCATCAACGGCTATGCCACGATCGAGGACTTCATCGCCGCCCATGCTGGCCAACCGTGGTTCGTGTCGATGGTGGGCTTTGTGGCGGGGCTGCCGTTCCTTTACCAGCTCGTCGAGCAGAAGAAGCAGATCTAGGCGCCGAAATATCTGCGCCCGCGCACCGATACGCCGAAACTGACCGTGGGCCATGGCGGCTGCTTTGCCGCGATCTATTCGGTGCGGGGTGCCGGCGGCTATCAGATGTATGGCGTGACGCCCGCCCCGATCTACGACCCCACGCAGCAGGTGCGCTACCTCTCCGAGGAAATGTGCCTCTTCCGTCCCGGCGATATCGTCAAGTTCCGGCCCCAGACGCGCGACGACTATGACGCGACGCTGGAGGCGATCGCGGCGAATGAGTGGGAGCCCACGATCCGGTCGTGCAGCTTCAGCCTGACCGAGTTCAACCGCGACATGGCGGGCACCAACGCCCGGCTGATGGAGGCCCTCAATGGCAATTAAGGTGATCACCCCGGGCCTCTCGACCACGGTGCAGGACCTCGGCCGCCCCGGCCATTACCACCTCGGCTTCCCCGAGGGCGGCGGCATGGACCGGTTTGCCACGGTGGTGGCGAACCTTCTGGTGGGCAACCCCGAGGGCGCGGCGCTTCTGGAGGCGACCTTCATGGGCCCCGAGCTCGAATTCACAGCCCCCGCGGTGGTGGCGGTGACGGGGGGCGAGTTGCCGCCCAAGGTCAATGGCGTCGAGCAGCCGACCTGGGAAAGTTTCGCCGTCAAGGCGGGCGACCGGCTGAGCTTTGGCTTCCTCAAGGGCGGCGCGCGGGCCTATATCGCGGTCTCGGGCGGGATCGACGTGCCGGTGGTTCTGGGCTCGCGCTCGACCTATGTGCTGGGCGCGCTGGGCGGGTTTCAGGGCCGGGCGCTGAAGGCGGGCGATGAGCTGCCGGTGGGCCAAGACACGCTAGGGCAGGGGGCGGGCACGCCGGGGCGCGCGCTGCCGCCCGGGCTGCGCCGCGCCGAGCCCGCCGATATCGAACTGCGGATGCTGCCGGGGCTCTACTGGCACCGGATCACCGCGGCCGCGGGCACCCGGTTTTTCGAGGATATCTGGAAGGTCGCGCCCGAGGCCGACCGGATCGGATACCGCTTCCGCGGCGGCCAGCCGCTCGAATTCGTCGAGCGCGAGCAGCCCTTCGGCGCGGGCTCGGACCCGTCGAATATCGTCGATGCCTGTTATCCCTATGGCTCGATCCAGGTGCCCTCGGGGACCGAACCGATCGTGCTGCACCGCGATGCGGTCTCGGGCGGCGGCTATATGATGCTGGGCGCGGTGATCTCGGCCGATATGGACCGCATTGCCCAGCTGCAGCCGCATCGAGCCGCGCGCTTCGTGCCGGTGACGATGGATCAGGCGCTGGCCGCGCGGGCGGAGAATGCTGCGCTGTTTACGGCGGCGCGGGCGCACATCGGGGGGTGAGGGGCG
>JACXUS010000207.1 GCA_014763785.1 Sphingomonadales bacterium
CCGCCCGCAGGGCGCCCGCATGTCCCCCCGGATGGCAATCGGTCGCCGGAAATTTCTGCACCGCCGCGCGGATTTTTGCGGCTCCGCCGCGGTTTACCAGTTTGCCTCTAATTTCGATTGATTTTTGCCGCACCTGTGGCAGCATCGGCGTTGCGTGACTGCAGACTTTCCTACCGCTCCCTTCGCGGGGCAGCCGGAAGATCCGAAAGACCTGGCTGCACGGCCCGGGGCAATCTCGCCGCGGGAGAATTGAAGGAGAGACGGAATGGCCACTGGCACCGTGAAATGGTTCAACACCACCAAAGGGTATGGCTTCATTGCGCCGGATGAAGGCGGCAAGGATGTCTTCGTGCATATCTCGGCCGTCGAGCGCGCCGGGCTCAAAGGGCTGCAGGACAACCAGAAAGTGGCCTATGAGCTGCAATCGGGCCGCGACGGCCGCGCCTCGGCGTCGGATCTGAAACTGCTCTGACCGACCGTCGGACCGCGGACGGCTCAGGCTGCGGTCGGGTCGCTCGACTGTCGGCGGCCTGACGGGTCTGGATGCGGTCAGGGTGGCCAGTTGCCGGGCTGATATCGATCCTCCCGCCTGATCCTTCCCGCGCCGATATGGCCCTGCGCCCTGCGCGCATCGCCCCCGTCCCGCGCCCCAAGCGCATGATCGCCAAGACACCCGCGCCGCCCCCCGGGGCGGCGTTTCCTGTTGCAGCTTTGGCATCGCGACACCGCCGCACCGCGGCGTGACGCGATGGGCAGTCCCGACAGAGGCGTGACGCGGTGGGCAGTCCCGACGGAGGCCTAACGCGATCAACGCTCCCGACCGGGCTACCCCGCGATGCCGTGCCCCAAAGCCCGGCCGCGCAGCAGGTGCCCCGCCCGGATCAGCGCGTCGAGGAGGCGGTCCAGACCTCGCCTGCATAGCCGCCGCCACTGCGCGCCACCGAAATCTCGCCCTCATAGCGCGGCGCGGACCCCGGTTCGGGCAGCTTTTCGGCCTTGCCGCAGGCCGCCAGCACAAACGGGATCACAATCAGAAATCGCATCGGCCCTCCATCGCAAGGATGGATCAAGCCTAGCGCCACAAGGTTAAAAAGCCCTGAACCTCAGAGGTGCGCCGCCTGCGCGGCCTTGTCCCAGCCGATCGTCAGAACTGCGCCGCGGATCACCGGCCGCTTCATCAGCGCGGGATGCGCCGCGATCAACGCCTCGGGCGCCGCGGCCCGCTCGTCCTCGCTTAAGCCCCGCCAGGTTGTCGAGGCCCGATTTATCAACTTCTCACCGAAAGCCTTTGAAAATTCGGCAATTTCCGCGGCCGTGAGCGGCTCGGCGCGGATATCGCGAAAGCTCACCGGATGGCCCGCCGCCTCCAGCGCCTTGATCGCCTTCTTCACCGTATCACAGGTCTTGATGCCATAGACGATCATCGCTCACTCCGTCAGTTGCCCGGCCTCAAGCCGCAGCACGCGATCCATTTTCGCCGCCAATTCAAGGTTATGCGTGGCGATCAGCGCCGCCATCCCGGTCTCGCGCACCAGATCCATCAACACGCCGAAAACCCGCTCGGACGTGCCCGGATCGAGGTTCCCGGTCGGTTCGTCGGCCAGCAACAGCTTCGGCCCATTCGCCAGCGCCCGACAAAAGGCCACCCGCTGCTGCTCGCCCCCCGACAGCGCCGAGGGCCGGTGATCGGCGCGCGCGCTCAACCCCACCCGCTCGAGCAATTCGCCCGCCCGCGCCTCGGCGGCGCGCCGCGCGGTGCCATTGGCCAGCTGCGGCAGGATGATATTCTCGGCCGCCGAGAATTCCGGCAGCAGGTGATGGAACTGATAGACGAAGCCCAGATCGGCCCGCCGCGCCGCCGTCCGCGCCCGATCGGGCGCGCCGCTCAGATCGGTGCCGCCGATCACAACGCGCCCCGAATCCGGCGTATCGAGCAGCCCGGCAATATGCAAAAGCGTCGATTTGCCCGCGCCCGAAGGCGCGACCAGCGCCGCCACCTGCCCGGCAGGAATTGACAAATTCAAACCGCGCAGCACCGCAATCTCGCCCGGTTGGCCGCGATTATAGCACTTTTCCAACATTTCCAGATGCAGCACATCACTCATAGCGCAGCGCCTCCACCGGGTTCAGCCGCGCCGCCCGTCGCGCCGGGAAAATGGTCACGATCAGGCTGAGGCCCAGCGACAGGCCGACCGCCTTGAGCACATCCTGCAGCTGCAGTTTCGCGGGCAGCTCATAGATGCCGCGGATCGACGGGTCCCAGACACCGCCGCCGTTGATCCAGTTCACGAAGCCCATCACATGGTCGATGTTGAGCGCGAAGACGACGCCCAGCGTCACCCCCAGCGCCGTGCCGATCACCCCGGTGAACGCCCCGCACAGGAAGAAGACCCGCAGCACCGAGCCCTCGGTCAGGCCCATCGTCCGCAGGATGCCGATATCGCGGCCCTTGTTCTTGACCAGCATGATCAGCCCCGAAGTGATGTTCATCGCCGCGATCAGCACCAGCACGGCGAGGATCACGAACATAACATTGTCCTCGATGTCGAGCGCGCGCAGGAAGCTGCCCGAGGCATCGCGCCAGCTCCAGAGCATGCTGCCGGCGCCGCCTGCCGCCAAGAGCGGTCCGGTCCAGTCATCGACCCGCTCGGGGTCGGCGACATAGACCTCGATCTCGTCGGCGCCGCCCTCGCGGTTGAAATAGCTCTGCGCCTCGGCAAAGGGCATATAGATCCGCGTGCGGTCGATATCCCAGCGGCCAGCGGTGAAGACATAGACGATTTCATAGCTCGACACCCTAGGGCTGGTGCCAAAGGCGGTCTTGGCCCCATCGGGCGAGATCAGCTTGACCCGGTCGCCGACGGTCACGCCCAGCTCGCGCGCCAGCCCCGAGCCGATCGCGATCCCCTCGGGAAAGCGCGCAATATCGCCATAGGCCTGATCGGAGTGCGCGACCCGCGGAATGGTCAGAAGGTCGGCCTCGCTGATGCCATAGACCTCGGCGACATTCGAGCGATCCGGCCCGGTCACCATGACCTGCCCGCGCACGAGGGGCGCGGCGCGCGTCACCCCCGGCACGGCGGCGATGCGGGCGGTGCGCGCCTCGTAATCGCGCATCTGCCGGGTGAAGACGCCCGAGCCCTCGACCACCTCGGTCGGCGCGGAATAGACGGTGACATGGGCATTCGCGCCGAGGATCGTATCGACGAATTCGGCCCGGAAGCCCGCGCGCACCGCCAGCGTGATGATCAGCGCGGCGACCCCCAGCATGATGCCGATCAGGCTGATCCAGGTCATCACCGAGACCCCGCCCTCGGCGCGGCGGGCGCGCAGATAGCGCCAGGCAATCAGGACTTCGAAAGGCGAAAAGGGCGCGGTGCGGCTCATGATATCCCGGGGCAAAAGGCAGGGCGCAAGCTGGCCCGGGACGCGCGAAAGGTCAAGGTCGCACGGCATCACGGATCGGTCAGGGGGCGCTGCCCCGCCTGCGGCCCCCCGGGATATTTGGGGCAAGATGAGAGCCGGACCCGGGCGCCCCTTCTGGTCCTTCATCTTGCCCCAAATATCCCGGGGGTGAGGGCGCAGCCCGAGGGGGCAGAGCCCCCTACCCGCTCAGTTCTCTTCGAGCAACGGCTCATAGCGTTGATCCGTCAGCGTTTTCAGGAAAGCCACCAGCGCGTCGATGCGCTGATCGTCGAGCGCAGGCCCGGTTTCCAGCTCGCTCAGCGACAGCGTTCCGGGCACCTCGGGCGGATCGAAGGGCGCGCCGGTTTCCGGGTTCACATGCCGCTCGGGGCGCTTGGTGTTGTAGCTGTTGTAGAACAGGACCACCGTGCGCAGGTCGGTGAAGACCCCGTTGTGCATATAGGGCCCGGTCACCGCCACGTTGCGCAGGGTCGGGACCTTGAACTTGCCGGTTTCCGTTGTCTCGGATACGGCGGGATTGGCCCGCAGACCGGCATCGACCGAGCCCGGGGTCACGCCATTGACCGCGCGCGCGGCCGGATTTTCGGGCACGCCGATGTTATGGAACTCATAGTTGGAAAAGGTCTCTTTTTCGGCCCCGGGACTGGGGCGCAACTGGTGGCAAATGTTGCAATTTGTAAACTGGCTGGAGAAGAACAGGAGCCGCCCGAGTTCTTCGAGATCGCTCAGTTCCGCCTCGCCGCGCAGGTAACGGTCATATTTGGAATCGAAGGGGTGGAAGGTCTCGGTGCCCTCGAAGGCGGCAATCGCCTCGGCCATCGCGGCGAAGGCAAGCTGCGGATCGCGCGTCGCCTCGGCGCCCTTCAGCGTGGCCAGCGTTGCGAAATAGCGCGGATTTTCCCAAAGCCGCGCAGCCACCGCCGCCTCATCCGCCAGGCCCATCTCGATCGGGTTCAGCGGCGGGCCCTTGGCCTGATCGGCCAAGGTCGCGGCGCGGCCGTCATGGAATTGCCCGCCCACCCATTTGCCATCCTCGCGCCGGTGAAACGGCGGGGAGAAGCTCGCATAGGCGGCCGTCGGCGCGTTGCGGTCGCCCAGCGACTGGCCATCATCGCCCAAGGAGACCGCGCGCCCGGCCTCGGTCTCGCGCGGATCGGCGAAACCGGCCTCGGGGTTGTGGCAGCTGGCGCAGGATTGCGTGCGGTTGGCCGAGAGGTTTACATCGAAGAACAGCGCCTCGCCCCAGGCTTCGAGACTCGGATAGGCGGGCGCCTCGGCGCGGGGGGCGGAGGCCAGCGCGGAACACAGAAGCAGGGCGGCGATGGGCAGGACGGGTTTCATGCGATCTCCGGGCGGTCTTGCACAAGACCCTGACGCGACGCGGGGCCCTGCGCCTTGACCAAGGTCAAATAGACCGAGTCTTTTACTCAAGTCTAGGAATTTCGCGCCCTCTGGCGCCGGAACGGCCGCAGAATGAGCCCCGACAGCCCCCAGAAGCCCAGCCACCCGGCGCCGAAGCCGATCCCCGCCGCGGTGAGCCCGGTCGGTGTCACCGGCACGGCGGGGCGGAAATCGTCCCAAGTCGCGGCCAGCGTCTCGGCATCGCGGAAGCGGTGCGGCAGGGTCAGCCGTTCGAGTGGTGCCGCGGCGCGCAACAGCGCATAATCGGCGTTCGCGCGGTCGGACCGCAGGATCAGCGCGCGCATATCGCCCTGATGCGCGGCGAGAAAGGCCGACCCGGTCAATTCCTCCAGCGCGCCGTCGCGGGTCAGGCCCGCGCGCGCGGCCGAGGCGTCGAATTCGGCCACGACGGCGGCCAGCGCCTCGGCCTGACCGCCGAGCCGCTGGAGATATTGTTGAGAGAATTCCGGGAATTGCGAGAGCGTCACCGCCCCCGCCACCCCGCAAAACAGGGC
>JACXUS010000523.1 GCA_014763785.1 Sphingomonadales bacterium
GATCAAGCCGATCCTGGACGCCGCGGTGGCCCGCTTTCACATGATCCACCGGATGCGGGCGGAACTCGCCGCGACCAAACGTGCACTGGAAGAGCGCAAGGTGATCGACCGTGCCAAGGGTTTGTTGATGAAGGCGCGCGGGGTCGACGAGGATGCGGCCTATGCGCTGCTGCGCAAAACGGCGATGGATCAGGGAAAGCGTGTGGCCGAAGTGGCGCAGGCGCTGGTTACGGCGGCGGGGCTTCTGGCATGAGTGGCGCGCCGATCTCTGTCGGGTTCATCCCGCTCGTTGATGCCGCACCGCTGATCATCGCGCGCGAAATCGGGTTTGCCGAGGAAGAGGGGCTCGACCTCAAACTTGCGCCCGCGCCGAGCTGGTCGACCCTGCGCGACCGCCTCGCAATGGGGCAGATCGAGGCGGCGCATATGCTCTTCCCGATGCCGGTCGCGGCGGCGCTGGGGCTCGGGGGCTTTGGCACCAGGATAGACATTCTTCTGGTTCTCTCGCTCAATGGAAATTCCATTGGCGTATCGCGCGCCCTGGCCGAGAAAATTCGCGCCAACGGGTACGAGTTCGATTTTACCTGCGCCAAACGGGCGGGGGAGGCGCTGATCGGAGCGCTTGACGGGCCGCTGCGCATCGGCGTGCCGTTCCCGTTCTCGATGCATGCAGAGATGCTCTATCACTGGCTTGGCGCGCTGGGGCTGAAAGCGCCGCAGGATCTCGATGTGCGCACCGTGCCGCCGCCGCTGATGGCCGAGGCTTTGGCCGCAGGCGAGATCGACGCCTTCTGCGTGGGTGCCCCCTGGGGCTCGATCGCAGTCGAAACCGGGGTTGGCGAGCTGCTTCTGCCCGGAACCGCGATCCGGGCCAACGCGCCCGAGAAGGTTCTGGCCGTGCGTCACGACTGGGCCGAGGCGGAACCGGGTCTCACACGGCGCCTGATGCGTGCCACCTGGCTTGCGGGGCGCTGGCTTGCACGGCCCGAGAATCGCGGCACCGCAGCTGAAATCCTTGCGCTGCGCGAATATCTCGACCTGCCCGCCGAACTGATCGAGCGGTCTCTGACGGGGGAGCTGATAATCTCGCAGCGCGGCGAGCTGCGTCGCGTCAGCGGCTATCTGGAGTTCTTCGAGGGGGCTGCGGCCTATCCCTGGGCGTCGCAGGCGGCGCTGGTCG
>JACXUS010000524.1 GCA_014763785.1 Sphingomonadales bacterium
CTTCTGTCCAATCCAACAGGGAGACCCCGAGATGACCCGTCTGATCCTCACCACCGCGCTCAGCCTGATGCTGGCCACCACCGCGGCGCTGGCCGCCGATCCGGCGATGACCGCCACCACCGCCAAAGGCCCGACGCTGGTCGATGCCAAGGGCATGACGCTCTATACCTTCGCCAAGGACAGCGCCGACAAGATCGCCTGCGTCGACAAATGCGCCGCGAACTGGCCGCCCTTCCTCGCCGAGGCCGGGGCCAAGCCCGCGGGCGACTGGACGCTGGTGACCCGCCCCGAAGGCACGCAGCAATGGGCCTACAAGGGCAAGCCGCTTTACGCATGGGTCAAGGACATGAAACCGGGCGATATCACCGGCGACAATTTCCTCGACGGCGCGTGGAAAGTCGCGCAACCCTGAGGCCCATGACGGCCGCGCCAGCACCCCCCCGGGCTGGTGCGACCCGGACGGTCCCGATCCCCCGGGGCCGTCCAACCCTTTGAGCGAAGCCCCCGATGACCACGCGCCGCACCCGCCATCTGATCGAAGCGCAGATCCCTGCGCTGCGCCGCTTTGCCCGCGCGCTTTTGCGCGATGCCGAGGCCGCCGATGATCTGGTGCAGGATTGCCTGCTGCGGGCGCTCTCGCGCTGGCACCTTCTGCGCTCCGAGGAAGAGCTTCGCGCCTGGCTCTTCGCGATGCTGCGCAACCTGCATATCGACGCGCTGCGGGCGCGGGCGCGGCGGGGCACGGCCGTTGCGCTGGATCTGGCGCCCGAGCCTGCCGCCGCGGGCAGCCCCGAGGCCGCGCTGCAGTTCTCGCAAGTCATGGCCGCACTGAGCCGCCTGCCGCTTGACCAACGCGAGGTGCTGCTGCTGGTCGGCGTCGAGGATTTCAGCTATGAGGCCACCGCGCGGATCCTCGGCATCCCGCGGGGCACGGTGATGTCGCGGCTCTCGCGCGGACGCGCGGCGCTGCGGGCCTTGACCGAAGCCCCCGAGGCCGACCGACCCGATCCAAGACCCGTTTTGAGGAGCGTGACATGACCGAGGCCAACGCCCCCCTCCCCCCGATGGCGCCCCAGCCCGAACCGCTCACCGAGGCCGAGATTCAGGCCCTCGTCGATGACCGGCTGAGCGCCGAGCGCAGCGCCGCCGCGCAGGCCGAACTGGCCCGCGACCCGGCCC
>JACXUS010000208.1 GCA_014763785.1 Sphingomonadales bacterium
GCGCCCCCGCAGGGCAAAGCCAGCCTGTATGCTCATGCGGCCTCCATCGGCGTGCCACCGCTGCCAGCAGCGAGGTCGCGCACCGTCATCGGAGAGTAGCCGGAGGTCCTGATCGCGGGGCTGGCTGGCCGCGTGCCCGGTGCGGTGTCCATGGCGGCAGGCAAATGCGTCCCGGTCAGCGCGCAAACCGATGCAGACCGGGCCGACCTTGCCCGCGTGCCGTCCGGTCAGCCCGCGGCCCAGCCCCTTGCATCGCGCGCGGCGCGCTTTATCTCGGGGGCGAGGATTGCTAGAAGGCGCGGGACGCCCCTGCGGCGCCGCAGCCGGGAAGACCAGATGACCGAGACCAGCGCCGAACCGAAACCCACCTGGCGCGCCCGGGCCGCCGGCGGCCTGCGCCGCAAGATGATCGGGCGGCTCCTGCTGGAGGGGTTGCGCGAACAGGGCTGGCTTTACGGCGTGGCGGTGCTGGCGATGTTTGCCGTCGCGGCCTCGTCGGCGGCCACCGCCTGGGTGATGGAAAAGATCATCGACGCGCTGAATTCCTCGGACCGGATGCGGGTCACCGGGGTGGCGCTTCTGGTCATGGCGATCTTCACCGCCAAGGGGATCGCGAACTATATCCAGGTCGTCTTCATGTCGCGCGCGGGCAACCACATCGTCGCGCGCCAGCAGGTCAAGCTCTTTCAGAAGCTGATGCGGCAGGGCGTCTCGTTCTTCAACCTGACCGAAAGCTCGGATCTGTTGATGCGCGTCACGCAAAGCGCGCAGGCGGCGCGCGGGTTGATCGACCTGATCGTGACGGCGGCGGTGCGCGACACGCTCACGCTGCTCGGGCTCGTGGCGGTCATGGTCTATCAGCAGCCGCTTTTGTCGATGGTCTCGCTGATCATCGGCCCCGCGGCGATCTTCGGGCTGCGCATCATCCTGCGCCATGTGCGCGAGATCATGCAGAAGGAAATGGCCTCGCTGGCCGAGATCATCAAGGTGATGCAAGAGACCTCGAACGGCATCCGCATCATCAAGATCTTCTCGCTCGAGGGGCGGATGAACGGCCGGATGGAGGCCGCGGTGAAACAGGTCGAGGCGCGCTCGAACGCGGTCTCGCGGCTCGAGGCGATCACCTCGCCCCTGATGGAGACGCTCTCGGGCTTTGCCATCGCGGGGGTCGTCTGGCTCAGCGCCTTTGGCAGTTTCGGCGGCGCGGTCACGACGCCGGGGCAGCTGATGTCTTTCGTCACCGCGCTGCTGATGGCCTATGAGCCCGCCAAGCGGCTCTCGCGGATGCGCGTCACCATCGAGAGCCTCTCGGTCGGCGTGCGGATGATGTTCGAGCTGCTCGATCAGCCCGAAACCATGACTGAGGCGCCGGATGCGGTGGCGCTGCGGCCCGGTCCGGGGCTGGTCGAGATGAAGAACCTGCGGTTTTCCTATCGCGACGGGGCACATGTTCTGGATGGGATCGACCTGACCTTCCCGGCGGGCAAGACGACGGCGCTGGTCGGGCCCTCGGGCTCGGGCAAATCGACGCTGCTGAACCTCGCGATGCGGCTTTACGACCCGAGCGCGGGATCGGTCGAGATCGATGGGCAGGATATCCGGGGCGTCACCTTCGAGTCCCTGCGCGCGAAAATGTCCTTCGTCGGGCAGGATACCTTCCTGTTCTCGACCTCGGTGATGGAGAATATCCGCGTCTCGCGCCCCGAGGCCACTGACGAAGAGGTCTATGAGGCCGCCCGCGCCGCCCATGCGCATGAGTTCATCGAGGCGCTGCCGAATGGCTATGCCACGCAGGTCGGCGAGAATGGCGCCTTCCTGTCGGGCGGGCAGCGCCAGCGGCTCTCGATTGCGCGCGCCTTCCTGCGCCGGGCCGAGATCCTGCTGCTGGACGAGGCGACAAGCGCGCTCGATGCCACCTCCGAGGCGCTGATCAAGGATGCCCTCGCCACCGTCACCCGCGGCGTCACGACGATCGTCATCGCGCATCGCCTGTCCACGATCCTCGAGGCCGACCGGATCTATGTGATGGATCGCGGCCGGGTGGTCGAGGGCGGCACCGCGCGCGAGCTGCTCGATCAGGGCGGGGCGTTCAAGACGCTCTTTGATCAGCAATTCGGCGGCTCGGCCGGGGTGGCCGCCGGGGGCCTGCCCGGCTGAGGCGGGCCCGCCGGGCCGAGGCAGGCACTGGCCGCGGCGCGCGCGGGCGGCTATAGAGGGGCAAGACCAATCAGGGATCTGCCGATGTTCCGCCGTCTTTCGCTGCTTCTGACGTTGTCGCTGGGCCTGACGGGCTGCGGCTTTTCGCCCGCACTCGCCCCCGATGCGAGCGGCCGCGTGGCCGGGACCTATACCGTCGCCGATCCGAAGAGCGCGGCCGAATTCCGCTTCGCCCGGGCGCTGCGCGCGCATCTGCCGGGCGACGGGATGACCGGGCCGCGGCTGAGCTATCAGATTTCCATCGGCGAGGCGGGCACCACCGACACCCGCATCAACGTCGTCGGCCGGGTCGATTTCGTGGCCGAACGCGCCGATGGCGGCGCGCCCCTGCGCGGTTCGGTGCAGAATTTCGTATCCTATTCCGATTTCGACAGCCTGACCACGGCGCATTCGGTCGAGGTCTCGAAGGAAGACGCCTATGCCCGGCTCTCCGAGGTGCTGGCGCAGATGGTCTGGCACCGGCTTCTGGCGCTGGAGGCGCAGGTGAAGGCCAAGCCGGGGCTGTGAGCGCGCGGGGGGGCGCGCGGGCGGGGCTGCTGCCGGTGTGCCCTCGGGCGCGTCGGGCAGGTTCGGGATGTTGGCCGAAGCCTCGAGGACCGTCGCGCGCGCCAGAAGATCGCGGGCAAAACCGTCGATCGCGCGCAGATCGCCCAGATAGGTCTGCGGGAAGCTATAGGTGATCACCCTTTCCTGCGGCAGCCAGACCTCGAAGGTGCAGATAGTCGCGTTCAACCGGGGCTCGAGGCCGCAACGCCCGTGGCCGATCATCTGCCCCGCCGCATCGCGGTATTCGTAACGCTCTTCTCCGGCCCAGGTGCAGCGGCTTTGATATATGCTGCGCGTGTTTGCCTTGGTGGGGTCGTCTGCGGCATCTTCGGCGGCGGGCGCGGCGGGTTTGTCCTCGAGCCGGACAAGGCCCGGGACCACCTCGGCGCCGGGCTTGCATCTGTCGAGATGCTTGCGTGCATAGTCACCGCGGAAGGTGCCGTAGGACCGTTCCTCGCCCGGTCGTTCATAGGGGACACTCCGGATCGGCAGGAGGATTCCGAGTTGATCGCCCTGGGGGGCGCCCGTCGCGGGGAGCGGCCCGAAGCCGGGCAGGGCGACCGCGATGCCGACCGCGCTGCCCTGCACCTCCCCCGGCGCCCGGCGGCGATGCTTTTGCCAATAGGCCTCTTCCGTCGGGATCACGCGCAGCCCGGGCGGGAAGCGCAGGGACCAGATCTCTGGCTTCGTCTGGCGCAGGAGGAAACGGCCGAAACGCTCGGTCTCGGGAAGGCGCAGGTCGTATTCGAGCGATCCATCCGCCTGTGGCCGGGCATAGACCCGGGCGTCATAAAGATGGCTCAGGTCGAACCAGACCATCGCGCCGATCCCGGCGACGGCCAGCGCGATGCGGCGCCAGGGCCGCGGGGTCCGGTGGGTTGGTGTGAAATCGCTCCAGCGCCGATCCGGCCCGGGGGCCGCGGATGGGTCGAACCATTCGGGCCCATACCACGCGGCGTCGGGCGAGGTCGGCCGCGTCATCAGGATGAGAAAGGCGAGCGCCGCGACGACGACTGCCGCAATCGGGCCGAAGACCAGAGCGACGACAAGCGCGGGGCCAAGAAGCCACCCCGCCAAGGCCCAGGCCGACAGGTTCGCATCATGGGCCCGGCGGAGGGTCGCGCTGAGGTTCGGCAGCACGAGAGAGAGGTTCAGCAGGGCCCCGGCGGTTCGCAACAGGTGGAAATCGGACGGGATCTGCAACAGATCCCCCAGCAGCGGACGTCTGCTCCAGTCGCCCAGAAAGAGCGCGGTTGCGATGCCAAAGAGCGTCAAAAGAGCTGATACCACCAGAAGTCGCGGCGCCGCATCCGGCCGCGGAAGTTGGCGTAATCGGTGCCGAGGCAGGTGGTGATCACCGAAAGAAAGGCCGTCATGTCAAACCCGTGTCGTGCAATGACGCGGGTGTGACGGGCGATTGTGGCGCGGCTATGGCGCGCAGTGGGTTCCTCTGTGGCCCGGCGGCCCCCGGGGCGGCTCAGACCCCGTAGTAATCGCGATACCAGTCGACGAAAGCCTTGACCCCTTCGGGCACACGGGTCTTCGGCGCATAGCCGGTCAGGCTGCGCAGAAGCGAGGCATCGGCCCAGGTCGCGGGCACATCGCCCGCCTGCATCGGCATCAGGTTGCGCGTGGCGGTGCGGCCGGTCGCGGCCTCGATTGCCGCGATGAAATCGGTCAGCTGCACCGCATCCGAATTGCCGATATTCACCACCCGCCACGGCGCCACCGGCGAGAGGCTGTCGCCCTCGGGCACCACGCCATCCGCGGGGCGCACGGGTGCCGCGTCGATCAAAAGGCGGATCGCCTCCACCAGATCGGTGACATAGGTGAAGTCGCGCTTCATGTCGCCGAAGTTGTATACGTCGATTGGCTCGCCCGCGAGGATCGCCTTGGTGAATTTGAAGAGCGCCATATCCGGCCGCCCCCAGGGCCCATAGACCGTGAAGAAGCGAAACATCGTGACCGGCAGCCCGAAGAGATGGGCATAGCTATGCGCCATGCTCTCGGTCGCCTTCTTGGTGGCGGCATAGAAGCTCATCTGATGGTCGGCGCGGTCGGTCTCGGCATAGGGCATCTTGGTATTGGCGCCGAAGGCCGAGCTGGTCGAGGCCAGCAGCATATGCGCGGGCGGATGGGCGCGGGCGGCCTCGAGGATCTCGAACGTGCCGATGATATTGCTTTCCAGATAACTCCGCGGGTTCTCGATCGAATAGCGCACGCCCGCCTGCGCGGCCAGATGCACGACCACATCGGGGCGATGCTCGGCAAACAGACCCATCATCAGCCCGGGGGTTTCCACGCTGTCATTGATCACCGTGAAGCCCGGGGTCTGGCACAGCATCGCCTGACGGCGCTCCTTGAGCGAGACCTCGTAGTAATCCGAGAGATTGTCGACGCCGATCACCCGGAACCCGTCGGCCAGAAGCCGCTGGCAGAGGTGAAAGCCGATGAAGCCCGAGGAGCCGGTAACAAGGGCGGTGCGGGCGGGTGTCTGGGTCATGCGGGCCTCGGGGAACAGGTAAGAACGGGGCGACCCAATCAGAAAAGCGGCGGGGGGGCAAGGTC
>JACXUS010000525.1 GCA_014763785.1 Sphingomonadales bacterium
AGCACACGGTTCGGGCCGAACACGCTGCCCGACATGGCCGCCATCGACCTGCGCAGCCAAGACCTGCCCGCGAACCGCTGGATTTCGCCCGCCCTGCAAGCGGCGGTCACGGCGCGGCTGGGGCAAGGCGAACAGGCGCTGTTGTTTCTGAACCGGCGCGGCTATGCGCCCTTGACCATGTGCCGCGCTTGCGGGCACCAGATTGCCTGCAAAGACTGCGATGCGCGCATGGTGGAACACCGCTTCTTGCAGCGCCTTGTCTGCCACCAATGCGGCGCAACCGCGCCCATTCCCACCACATGCCCCGAATGCGGGGCCGAGGACCGCATGGCCCCTGTCGGCCCCGGCGTGGAGCGGCTGGAGGAAGAGGCCCGCGCGCTCTGGCCCGACGCGCGCGTGGCGGTGCTGTCGTCGGACCTGTTCGGGTCCGCCCGCGCGCTGAAAGCCCAGATAGAGGAGATCGCGGCTGGCGGCGCGGATATCATCATCGGCACGCAGATCGTGGCCAAGGGGCACAATTTTCCGCTGCTGACGCTTGTGGGCGTGATCGACGCCGATCTGGGGCTATCAGGGTCGGACCTGCGCGCGGCCGAGCGTGTGTTTCAGCTAACCCGCCAAGTGGCGGGCCGCGCGGGACGTGCCGACAAGCCGGGCCGCGCGCTGATCCAGACCAGCCAGCCCGAGCACCCCGTGATCCGCGCCATCCTGTCAGGCGACGAGGAAGCCTTCTGGCAGGCCGAGGCCGAAGCCCGCCGCGCGCTGGGGATGCCGCCCTATGGGCGCTTGGCCGGGATCATCCTGTCGGGGCCGGACCTGGAGCCGCTTTTCGCCTTGGGCGAAGCGCTGGCGCGGGGTGATGCGCCCCTGCGCCGTGTTGGCGCGCAGGTTTTCGGCCCTGCCCCCGCGCCGATTGCACGCATTCGCGGACAACACCGTGTGCGCCTGCTGGTCAAGGCCGCGAAGGGCGCGCCCTTGCAAGCCGCGCTGCGCGACTGGGTCCGCCCGCACAAGCTGGGGGCCAAGATGCGGCTGGCGATAGATATTGATCCGCAGAGTTTCTATTGAAGGACAGTGCCGGCGCAGTTGACCGCAAGGCCCCGGGTCAAGCCCGGGGCGGGTGAGCCATGTGACACGCGCCCCGGGCTTGACCCGGGGCCTTGCCGCTGGCGCGGGTGGT
>JACXUS010000209.1 GCA_014763785.1 Sphingomonadales bacterium
GTGCTGGCGGGCCCCGAGGGCGGGCCGGTCAGCCTGGAAATGACCGGCGCGCTGGCCACCGCCACGCAGGGCACGACGGGCTTTGCGCATCGGGTGCTGGCGGGGTCCGGCATGCGGGTCTTTTCCTTCGCCGCGCCGGTTTTCGCGCCCGAGGGGCCGGTGGTCGGCGTGCTTCTGCTGCGGCTGCCGGCCGAGCGGGTCGAGGCCGAGGGGCGGGGCAACCCGGTGCCGGTCTGGTTCACCGACCGCTGGGGGGTGACCTTTCTGGCGAACCGCGCCGAGATGGTCTTCGGCATCGAGCCGGGCGCCGCGGCGGTGCCCGCCACGCTCTATCCCGGGGTGGTGCTCGCGCCGATGGGGCTTGCGGCCGAGCGCGTCGCCGGGGTTGCGCTGGTGCCGGTGCCGCAGGGCGGCGGCGCGAGGGGCATCGAGATCACCCGCGATCTGCCGGTGATCGGCTTTCAGGGCCATGCGGTCGCGGATGCCAGTGGTGCGCTGCGGGCGGGGCGGCTCGCGGCGCTGGCCACGGGCGGCGGGCTCTTGGGCCTTGGGGCGGTGCTGTTCGCGCTGGCCGAGCGGCGGCGGCGGCTCTCGCGCGACAAGGCGGTGCTTGAGGCGCGGGTGGCGGCGCGCACGGCGGAGCTGGAGCGCGCGCAGGCCGATCTGGTGCAGGCGGGCAAGCTCTCGGCGCTGGGGCAGATGTCGGCGGGGATCAGCCACGAGCTCAATCAGCCGCTGATGGCGATCCGCTCTTATGCCGAGAATGCCGAGCTTCTCTTGGAGCGTGGCCGCACCACCGAGGCCGCCGAAAACCTGAGCAAGATCAGCGAGATGGCCCGCCGGATGGGGCGGATCATCAAGAACCTGCGGGCCTTTGCCCGCGCCGAGGCCGAGCCCGCCGCGCGGGTGGGCCTTGCCTCGGTGGTCGAGGGCGCGCTCGATCTGATGGCGGGGCGGCTGGCGCGCGCGGGCGTCAGCGTAGACTGGGTCCGGCCCACCAGCCCCGCCATCGTGATGGGCGGCGAGGTGCGGCTGGGGCAGGTGGTCATCAACCTGATCTCGAATGCGCTTGAGGCGATGGAAACCCTGCCCGCAGGCGCGCCCCGGCGGCTGAGCCTGCGGATCGCGCCGGGCGCCCCGGGGCGGATCGTGCTGAGCATCGCCGACACTGGCCCCGGCATCGCCGCGCCCGACCGCATCTTCGATCCATTCTATTCCACCAAGCAGACCGTCTCCGAGGAGGGGCTGGGCCTTGGGCTCTCGATCTCCTATGGACTGGTGCAGGGCTTTGGCGGCACGCTCTCGGGCGCGAATGGCGACACGGGCGGGGCGGTCTTCAGTGTCGATCTGCGCGCCGCCCCCCCGCCCGGCGCCGAGGAGGGGACATGAGCACCGTTGTTCTTCTGGTCGATGACGATCGCGCGGTGCGCGAGGCCTTGGGCCAGACGCTCGAACTGGCGGGGCTGACCCCGATCCTCGCGTCGAGCTATATCGAGGCCAAGGACCATGTCGGCCCGGATTTCCCCGGCATCGTGGTCAGCGATATCCGGATGCCCGGCAAGGATGGTTTCGCGCTGCTCGAGCTGGTGCAGGGCCGCGACCCGGAATTGCCGGTGATCCTGCTCACCGGCGAGGGCGATGTGCCGATGGCGGTGCGCGGCATGGCGGGGGGCGCCTTCGATTTCCTCGAAAAACCCTGCGCGCCGCGCGATTTTCTGGGCGTGGTGGAAAAGGCGCTGAAGACCCGCGCCTGGGTGATGGAGAACCGCGCGCTGAAGCGCGAGGCCAAGCGCGGCGATGCGGCGGCCCGCATGCTGGTGGGCCAGTCCGCCGTGGCCGAGGCCCTGCGCGATGCGGCGCGCGCGGCGGCGCGCTCGGGCGCCGAAGTGCTGATCACCGGCGCGCCCGGCGCGGGCAATTCCAAGGTGGCCGAGGTCATCCATTTGCTCTCGGCCGCGGCGCGCGCGCCTTTCGTGAAGCTCGCTGCGGGCGGGCTTGCGCCCGAGGCGCTGGAGGCGGGCTTTGCCCGGGCCGAGGGCGGCACGCTCTACCTGGATGAGGTGGCCGATCTGGCGCAGCAGGCGCAATTCGCGCTGATCGAGCTTCTGGAGACCCGCCCCGCCACGCGGCTCATTGCGGGCACCTATCGCGATCTGGCGGCGCAGGCGCGGGCGGGGCGCTTCCATCCCGATCTCTACTGGAAGCTCGAAGGGGTCAAGCTGCGCATCCCCTCGCTCTCCGAGCGCCCCGAGGATATCCCGATCCTGTTTCGCCACTACGTCCAGCAGGCCTGCGAGCAATCGAACCTGCCGATGCCCGCGATCACCCCCGAGGTCAGTGCCGATCTGATGGCGCGCGACTGGCCGGGCAATGCCCGCGCGCTGATGGCCCATGCGTTGCGCTTTGCCATGGGGCTTGGCGCCACGGCCGAGGCCGAGGAGACGCTGGGCCTGAGCGAGCGGATGGCGGGGGTCGAGCGCACGCTTCTGGCCGAGGCTTTGGCGCGCGCGGGCGGCAATGCGACCGAAGCCGCGGCCGCGCTGAAACTGCCGCGCAAGACCTTTTATGACAAGCTCGCCCGCCACGGCCTGCGCCCCGAGGACTTCCGAAACTAACGTGGCTTGAACGGAGTGTTCGATCAGCGCAGCATCCGTGACGGCGGTTCAGGGAGGCTCTATGCCGTTCATCTTCAGTCGCAGATTTGTGCAGCAGTGCCTTGATCAGTTGCGGCCGGTGCTGTCGGACGATCAGCATCGGACCTTGGTCGACCGGCTGAACCGGCGCAACCCGGGGCGCCTTGCTGCGATGTGGGAGGTGGTCGTGCTGTGCGCCTTTGCTCAAAGCCCCGGTTTTCGCCACGAGGCGCCCCTCGCGGGCCGGACCGCACCGGATTTTCAATTCGACCTGCCGCAGATCGGGGTGCATGTCGTCGGCGATGTCGGCAGCGTTTCGGATCAGGGAAGCCACGGCGAAAATCCGTTCGAGGGACTCATCGACGAGATCGCGCGCGTCGCGCGCAAGCATGGATCGGATATCTCGCAATTCGAGATCTATGTGCCGGGGCGCGAGGAGGGTGAGTATCGCAAACGCAAGATGCGTCTGAGCCTGCCGCGCGGGCGCGATATCGCACATTTCACCCGATGTGACCTGGAGCCCTATATTCGCGAGCGCCTGAGGCGGCGCGACTACGGACGTTGCACGACCCTGTCCGCCGGTGAATATCAGGTGCAGATCACCTTTCGGCCGCCATCGGATTTTGCGCATTACGGGCATCCGAGTTTCACGACGATTCTGCACAAGGATCGCAACGTGATCTGGAACACGCTCAAGGCCAAGGCCGCGCAATTGCGGGGCGCGCCGGAGGGGGCGGTGCGGCTGCTGATCCTGTGTGACGCGGGCTGCGCCGCGATGAGCCTGCCCCCGCTCGGCCACGGGATTTCCGCACGCGATGTCGTGCGCGAGTTCCTGCGCCGCGAAAACGGTCTTGACCTCGTGGTGCGGATGACCGTGCGGGACGAGGCCTTCGCGGCGGGCAGGCGGGGGTTGCGCCACGACTGGGACTGGGCTGCGCGTCCCGGCTGGCTTGACGCCTGCCCGCGCAATCGCGAGGTTCTGGGCGCGTTGCAGACCCTTCTCAATGACTTCGGGGCGGCTTTGCCGGCACCGGTCTCGAATGCGGTGAGCGCGGCAAAGAATTGCCTGAGCATGGATTACGGAGAGGGCGCCTTGGGAGGCTATCAGATGCATGGGAGACGTTTCACGATCTCGGCGCGGACGGTGCAGCGGGTGCTGGCCGCTCAGCTCACGATCGACGCGTTCAACGAAGCCTATGATTGGGGGGCCGGGGAACTGATGACCAACCGTTTCGCCGCCGCTCTGAACGCGGGCCAGACGATCGCAAGCATCCGCTTGGTTCAGGGGACGACACAGGACGATGACATGCTCGAGATCGAATTCGCAGCCGATCCTGCAATTTCGCCGCTGAGTTAACCGCGCGGCTGACGGACGAACGATTCGGCGGGATCATCGAGACGTCATCCGGGCGACCCTGTGTGAAATCCCGCCCGGAAAATCGGATGTTTGTGTGGAATTCCGCACGACCTCATCGTTTTCGTGGTTGGAACTTTTCTATTATTATATTGAAAATAAACATATAATTGTGTTTTTTGCGCCCCCCTCACGAAATCGTTGATCCTGTCCGCGCGCGGCTTAGGACTGATCCCGGGCGCCCGGAGGGGGCGCATATCTGGGAGGATATCCATGACCCGCTTTACCGCCGCGATGACGGCCATCGCCCTTGTCTGCTCGGCCGGCGCCGCTTCGGCTGCCTGCGACCAAGGCGAGATGGTGATCAAGTTCAGCCATGTCACCAACTCGGACAAGCACCCCAAGGGCATCGCTGCCCAGCTCTTCGCCGACCGCGTGAACGAAGAGATGAACGGCAAGGTCTGCGTCGAGGTCTATCCGAACTCGACCCTTTACGATGACGATGCCGTGCTCGAGGCGATGCTGCAGGGCGATGTGCAGATGGCCGCGCCCAGCCTGTCGAAATTCGAGGCCTTCACCAAGGTCTTCCGGATCTTCGATCTGCCCTTCATGTTCAAGAACATGGAGGCGGTCGATGCGTTCCAGAATTCGGAGGCCGGTCAGGCGATGAAGGCCTCGATGCAGCGCCGCGGCCTTGAGGGGCTCGAATTCTGGCATTCCGGGCTGAAGCAATTCTCGGCCAAGAAACCGCTTCTGGTGCCCTCGGACGCCAAGGGGCTGAAGTTCCGCGTGCAGCCCTCGGATGTGCTGGTGGCGCAGATGAAGGCGCTTGGCGCCTCGCCGCAGCCGATGGCGTTTTCCGAGGTCTATGGCGCGCTGCAGACCGGCGTTGTCGATGGGCAGGAAAACACCTGGTCGAACAGCTATGGCCAGAAATATTACGAGGTTCAGGACGGGATCACCGAAACCAACCACGGGGTGCTCGACTATATGGTCGTGACCTCGGTTGACTGGTGGGAGAGCCTCGATCCGGCGATCCGCGAGCAGCTGGCCCAGATCCTGAACGAGGTGACGGTCGAGCGCAACGCCGCGATTTCCGAGGTCGAAATGGCCTCGCGTCAGTCGATCCTCGAAGCGGGCGGCGTGATCCGCGAGCTGACCCCCGAGCAGCGTCAGGAATGGGTCGATGCGATGATGCCGGTCTGGGCCGAATTCGTGGCCGATGTCGGTCAGGAGAACATCGACGCCGCCCAGGCGATCAACGCCCAGCACTAAGCGCGCTTCGGCCCGCAAGGGCCGCGGCGGGGGCGCGGGTGGCTTGCCACCCGCGCC
>JACXUS010000210.1 GCA_014763785.1 Sphingomonadales bacterium
GCTCACCCCCGGGATATTTGGACACTGTTGAGGGGCAGGAGTTTCCTCCTCAACAGTGCGGCAAATATCCCGGGGGAGCCGGTGAAACCGGCGGGGGCAGAGCCCCCAGCGGCGCAAGTCCCGCGCGCGCCCTCAGAGATACTCGCCGCGCGACAGGCCGTATTTCGCCATCTTCTCGTTCAGCGTGCGCCGCGGCAGGCACAGCTCATCCATCACCGCCGCGATCGAGCCCTTGTGGCGGCGCATCGCATTGTCGATCAGCATCTTCTCGAAGCTCTCGACATATTCCTTGAGCGGCTTGCCTTCGGTCGTCATCGCCGCGGGGCCGGTGGCCTCGTTATCGGCCATCAGCAAGGACGCGATCGAGCCGGTGCCGCGGCGGTTTTGCAGCACCGCGCGTTCGGCCACGTTGATCAGCTGGCGCACATTGCCGGGCCAGGGCGCTTGCAGAAGCTGGGCGGCTTCCTGCGCGGTGACTTCGGGGGCTTCGCAGCCATATTCCTCGGCGAATTGCTCCGACATCCGGGTGAAGAGGCTCAGCACATCCTCGCCGCGGATGCGCAGCGGCGGCAAGGTGATCTTGAGCGCCGCGAGCCGGAAATAGAGATCGGGGCGCAGCGCATCTTCCAGCGTGCGGCCCTCGCCATGGGCGTTGCAGATCGCGATGATCCGGGTCTCGGCGGGCGTGCCCTGATCGTTGAAGAAGGTCAGCAGACGCGCCTGCAGGCCAAGGCTCAGCGCCTCGACATCCTCGAGCACCAGCGTGCCGCCGCGCGCCTCTTCCACGAGCGGCAGATCGCTGCCCTCATCGACCGGGCCGAAGAGCTTCGCGCCAAGCGCCTCTTCGGTATAGGCCGCGCAGCTGACGGTGACGAATTTCTTGCCCGCCCGCGGCCCCGTGGCATGCAAAGCATGCGCCACCAGCGTCTTGCCGGTGCCGGTCTCGCCGTCGATCAGCACATGGCCATCGGCCTGGCTGAGGTCGAGAATATCCTCGCGCAGCCGCTCCATCGGTGCCGAGGTGCCAATCAGCTTGCCCATCACCTGATTGCCCTCGGCCAGATCGCGGCGCAGCGCACGGTTATCCAGCGTCGTGCGCCGCATCTGGGTCGCGCGTTTGGCCAGTTCGGTCATCCGGTCGGGGTTGAAGGGCTTCTCCATGAAATCCATCGCGCCGAGCCGCATCGCCTCGACCGCCATCGGCACATCGCCGTGCCCCGTGATCATGATCACCGGCAGCCCCGAATCGAGCCCCATCAGGCGCTTGAGAAACGCCATCCCGTCCATCCCCGGCATCCGGATATCGGAAATCACCACGCCCGGCCAATCGGCGCCGATCACCTTCAGCGCCTCTTCGGCGCTGCAATAGGTTTCCGTGTCGAAGCCCGAGAGCGCCAGCCACTGGCTGACCGACTGGCGCATGTCTTCCTCGTCATCGACGATCGCCACTTTCATCATACGGCTCATGTTCTACTCCGCTGCCCGGATCCCGGCACTGCCGGGGTGTCCGGTCTCTTGCGCGATCAGCGGCAATTGCACCTCGAAGACCGCGCCGCCGCTTTCGGCGTTATGCGCGGTCAGGCGGCCGCCGAAATCGCTGACGATAGAGGACGAGATCGCAAGGCCAAGGCCTGTCCCCTCCCCCGGTTTCTTGGTGGTCCAGAACGGCTCGAAGAGCTTCTCCAGATCGGAAATCCCCGGGCCGTTGTCGCGCACGCTGAGCACCGCGGTTTCCCCTGCGGTCAGGAGAATGTCGATCGCGGGCTCGGGCACCTGCTTCGTGGCATCAAGCGCGTTGCGCAGCAGGTTGATGATCACCTGCTCGAGCCGGATCCGGTCGGCCATCACCCGCACCGGCGCGCGCGCGATGGTGCGCGAGATGCGCACCGTGCGCCGCTTCAGCTGCGGCTCCATCATCGCGAGCGCCGAGGACAAAGCCGCGCGCAGATCGACCGGCTCGAAGGCCTCGCCCCCCTTGCGCGCATAGGATTTCAGCTGGCGGGTGATCGCGCCCATCCGCTCGATCAGATCGTCGATCCGCTGGAAGGACGAGAGCGCCTCGACCCCGCGCCCGCGCTGCAACAAGAGCCGCGCGCCCGCCAGATAGGTCTTCATCGCGGCCAAGGGCTGATTGAGCTCATGGCTGACCGCGGCCGACATCTCGCCCAGAGCCGCCAGTTTCGACGATTGCGCCAAGGTCTGCTCGGCCACCGCCAAATCCTTCTGCGCCTTCTCGCGTTCGGCGATCTCGCGCGAGAGCCGCGCGTTCAGCGCGCGCAGCTCGGTCGATTCACGCCGGTAGCGCGCCGATTGCACCCGCGCCCGGCGCGAGAGCCAGTAAAACGCAAAGGCCAAAAGCAGCGCAAAGCCCATGATCTCCAGCGCCAGAACCGCATTGACCCGCTCGCGCACCGATTCGTAGCCGGTGAAGGCGATCATCCGCCAGCCGCGGAACGGAATGCGGCTTTCGGTGCGCATCACCGCCTGACCGCGGATATAGGCATCGGGCGCGTCATTGGCCCAGTCGGCGGTGGCCTGAAGCGCCCGCTCGATCGCGGTCGGCGCATCGCGCGCGGCCAAGGCCTCGTCCATCGTCACGCCGCGCCATTTCGGCTCGGTCGTCAGGATGATCCGCCCCTCGCTGTCGGTCACCGCCACCGCATCCGAAATCCCCGCCCAGGCACGCTCGAATTTCGCAAGCTCCGCCTCGACGACGATCACCCCGATCAGCTGGCCGCTGACCACCAGCGCGCGGGAATAGTTGAACTCGGTCCCGCCGGTCTCGCGCGGGCTGGCGGTGAAGATCGTCTCGCGCGAGCGCTGCGCCTCGATGAAATAGGGGGCGGTGGCAAAGCTCGTGCCGATCAGATGGCGGTTGGTCGCAGCCACCGTGCGCCCCGAGATATCCAGAAGCCGGATCGAGGCTGCGGCGATATCTTCCTTGGCCTCGATCAGCGTTGCGGTGGATTTCGAGAAATCATGCGTTTCCAGCGCATTGATCAGGATCGGATCGCGCGCCAGCAACAAGGGTACGACCGAGATCCGCTGCAATTCCGACAGGATATTCCCGGAATAGAGCGCAAGGCGAAGCTCGGTGCGCACCCGCGTCGTCTCGGTGAAGCGCTCGGTCAGCCAGGCATTGGTGGTCCAGATCGCAGCACCCGCGGTCAGGATGATCGCCAGCACCGCCGCGCGCAAAACCCAAAGCCGCCCCGGCGAGGCACGGCCAGCGCGGCCCCCCTCTTCGGGGTCGGGGATCAGGGTTTGCATCGACATGGCGCGAGTTTAGGGCCGCGCCCGCCCTGCGGCAAGGCGCCCCGGCTCACACCTGCGCCATCACCCCGGCCAACGCGCGGAAAAGCGCCGCCCCGTCGGTGCCGCCCTGGGCGGGATCGGCGGCGCGCTCGGGATGCGGCATCAGCCCCAGCACCCGGCGGTTCGCGGACAGAACCCCGGCGATATCGTTCATCGAGCCATTCGGATTGCCGATATAGCGGAAGGCCACGCGGTCCTCGGCCTCGAGCGCGGCAAGCCCCTCGGCGTCGATGGTGAAATTGCCGTCATGATGCGCGATCGGATAAACCACCTCGGCCCCCGCCGCATAGCCCGCGGTAAAGGCGCAATCCGTGCTCGCCACCCGCAGCGCCTGCGGCTTGCACACGAATTTGAGGCCCGCATTTCGCATCAAGGCGCCCGGCAGCAGGCCCATCTCGGTCAGCACCTGAAAGCCGTTGCAGATGCCGATGACATAGCCGCCGCGGCCCGCGAAATCGACCACCGCCTGCCCGATCGGGCTGCGCGAGGCGATCGCGCCACAGCGCAGATAATCGCCATAGGAAAACCCGCCCGGCACGCCGATTACGTCCAGCCCCTCGGGCAGCGCGGTTTCCTTGTGCCAGACCCGCACGACCTCGGCCCCCGCCGCTTCGAAGGCGACAGCCAGATCGCGGTCGCAGTTCGACCCGGGGAAGGTGATGACGGCGGCTTTCATGACAGAGGCGCTCCTGCTCTCAACAGTGTCCAAATATCCCGGGGGTCCGGGGGCTGGCCCCCGGCCTTGGCCCTCAGGCGATCTCGATCGTGTATTTCTCGATCACCGTATTGGCGAGCAGCTTCTCGCACATGGCGCGAACCTCGGTCTCGGCGGCGGCGCGGTCGGTGGCGGCCAGATCGAGCTCGATCACCTTACCCTGCCGCACCGCCTCGACGCCGGAGAAACCAAGGTGCCCCAAAGCGTGGCGCACCGCCTCGCCCTGCGGATCGAGGACACCGTCCTTGAGCATGACATGAACGCGGGCTTTCATCGGGCCTCTCCTCAGTTGATCAGCGTCGGCTTGATATTGGTGGCATTGGCGGGCAGCACGCCCAGCCGCTTGGCCACTTCGGTATAGGCATCGGTCAGGCTGCCCAGATCGCGGCGGAAGACGTCCTTGTCGAGCTTCTGCCCTGTTTTCACGTCCCACAGCCGGCAGCTGTCGGGGCTGATCTCGTCGGCCACGATCAGGCGCATGAAATCGCCATCCCAGATCCGGCCGATCTCGATCTTGAAATCCACCAGCTTGATGCCGACGCCATAGAACACGCCCGACAGGAAGTCGTTCACCCGCAACGCGAGGCTGACGATATCGTCGAGATCCTGCTGATTGGCCCAGCCGAAGGCCACGATATATTCCTCGGGCACCAGCGGATCGCCCAGCTCATCGTTCTTGTAGCTGTATTCGACGATCGGCCGCGGCAGGGCGGTGCCCTCTTCCAGCCCCAGCCGCTTGGCGATCGAGCCGGCGGCGAAGTTGCGCACGATCACTTCGAGCGGCACGATCTCGACCTGACGGATCAGCTGCTCGCGCATGTTCAGGCGGCGGATGAAATGGTTCGGAATGCCGATATTGGTCAGGCCCGTCATGAAATATTCCGACAGGCGGTTGTTCAGCACGCCCTTGCCCTCGATCGTGGCTTTCTTCTGCGCGTTGAAGGCGGTGGCGTCGTCCTTGAAATACTGCACGAGGGTGCCGGGCTCGGGGCCTTCGTAAAGGATCTTCGCCTTGCCTTCGTAGATCTTCTTGCGCCGGGGTGCCATCGCGTCTCCGTTCTCGCTAGGCGCGGAAAGGTCGGGTCAGAGGCTGCGCGCCGCAGATAGCGCTTCGCCCCCGCGCGCCTTCCGCGAAAGGGTGTTGATCGCCCTATAGGCCAAGCCCGCCCTTGCCGCAAGGCAAAGCGCAAGGGCTTTCACAATGAAACACACCCACGTCAAAGCGCCCGGAAATGAGATTTTCGGGCCCCTTTGCCCTTGCGG
>JACXUS010000526.1 GCA_014763785.1 Sphingomonadales bacterium
GGACAGCGGGCACGGCTGCGGGCACGGCGGCGGCAAAGCCGCGCGGATCGGGGCAGCGGTCGAAGGCCACGGCGCGGCCGATCGCCTCCACGAAGCTCTCGCCCGGGGTCAGCTTCGGCGAGCCATGGACCTGCTCGGCGCTTTCGATCAGCGCGCAGGGGTCGGGCGTCGCCGCGGCAAAGCGGCGGATCGACGAGACCGGCACCTTGTCATCGGCGGCGTTATGCAGCGCAAGGATGCGCGCGCCCGTGGGCCAGAGCCGCGGCGGATAGCCAAAGCCGCCCGAGAAGGCGAAGACCGTCGCGATCTCGGGGCGCGCAAGGCCCAGATGCCGCGGCAAATAAAGCGTATTGAGCGCCGAGATCGCCCCGGCCGAGCTGCCGCCCAGCAAGAACCGCCCCGACAGGCCCCAACCGGCCGCCTCGGCCGCCGCGCGATTGAGAAAGGCGCAGCAATCCTCGACCACGGCCAGCGGGCGCGCGGCCAGAAAGGTCTCGTTCATTTCCTCGCCCGCGGCCGCGGCCTCGGCGATCAGCGCGGGCAAGGCGGCCTCGGTTTCCGGGCGCAACAGGGCATAGGGCCGGGCCAGACGATAGTCGATGAAGGCACAGGCGTAGCCCTGCGCGGTGAAGGCACGCGCGATATGGCCATGCGCGGGATGGCTGCGCGAGCCCGAGCGAAAGCCGCCCGAGTGCATCCAGACGACCAGATCGCAGGGCACGCCGCCGCCTTCGGGCAGGTAGAGGTCCGCCTCGAGCGCGCGCGGTCCCTTGCGCGTGGGGGCCTCGGCATAGACCAGATTATGTGAAATCACCCTGCACCTTCCTGCCCGTCCCGTCTTCCGCGCGCCGCGACCCTTCTCCCCAAGGCCCGCCATCGGACGCGCCGCAGCCACCGGCCCGCGGCGCGGCGCGCAGGAGTGTCTGGCGCGAGAATGGCACCGCACCGGAGCGAGATCAAGGCGTTGGACGGTCCGGCCCCGGGCGGCCCCCAGGGTGCGCCCGGGGTGCCCCCTCGGTGCGCGGACCGCCGCGCGCTCAGCCCGCCACAGCCAGCGCGCGCGCCAGCATCGCCGGATCGGCATTGCCGCCCGAGACCACGGCGATCAGCGCCTCATCCTCGGCGGCTCCCACCCGTTGAGCCCCCGCCAGCGCCGCCGCCAGCCCCAC
>JACXUS010000211.1 GCA_014763785.1 Sphingomonadales bacterium
GTGCGGGTGCTGGGGCGGCAGGGGCTGCCGGTCTTTGCCTTCGGCACTGTGCTGGCGATCCTGTCGCAAGCAGTGAAAGAGGTGCATCCGGGCGGTTTTGCGCAGGATAGCGTGCTGATCCTCGGCGGGCTGGGGCTGCAATATGCGCTGGCGGCCATCCGCGAATGGCTGCGCGCGCAGGACCGCAAGGCCGCCGCAGCCAAGGCCGCCGCGGCGCCGATCGCAGCACCCGAGCCGGTCGCAACCCCCGAGCCCCAGCGGCTCTATCTGGTGAACGGCATCCGCTGAGACGCTTCAGGGCGGCGTCAGGCCCGCCTGAACCGCCACCGTCTTGAGCGCGCGCAACGCGGCCTGCACCTTGGGCGTGCGGTGCAGATCGACATGGCTGACCAGCCAGAGCGGCGATTCCCAGTCCGGCCGCGGCGGCGCCACCTCGATCAGGGCCGCATCGCTCACCGCACCGAGCGCGGGCACGAAACCGACCCCCAGCCCGGCGCGCACCGCCGCCACCTGCGATTCGGGGTCATTGGCGCGGAACACCACCTGATCGTCGGGCACATTCGCCGCCAGCCAGCGGAAGAAGGGGGCGCGGGTCTCTCGGTTGTCGGGGCCGATGAAGCGATGCTCGGCCAGCGTCTCGGGGGTCGGGCGCCCGTGGCGGTCGATATAGGCCTGCGCCGCATAGACCCCGACCGGGTGCATGCCGAGCGGCTGGACCACGTTGTCGGGCTCGGTCGGGCGGTTGCCGGCGCGAATCGCCACATGCGCCTCGCCATATTCCAACCGGAAGACGCGCTGATCGGTCAGATAGCGCAGCCGCAGCCCCGGGTGATCCGCCAGAAGCCGGTCCAGCGCAGGCAGCACCAGCCCCGAGAGCGTCGGCAGCGAGGTGATGATCAGCTCGCCCGTGACCTCCTCGCCCGCACCGGCAATCCGCGCGGCAAGCTGGTTGAACTGATCCTCGGTCGCTTGCCCCACGGCCAGCAACTGCTGCCCCGCCTCGGTCGGCGTATAGCCGCGGGGGTGGCGCTGAAAGAGCTTGGAGCCAAGCCGCGCCTCGAGCGCATCGACATGCCGGATCACCGTCGCATGGTGAACGCCCAGGACCTCGGCCGCGCCGGACACCGTCCCCACCCGCGCCACCTGAAAGGCAGTGCGGATCTCATCCCAATTATCGAAACTCATTTGTGCACCTGTGAACAAATTCGGCGCGATCATGCCAGTTGCGTTCAAAGAGGCAAGGGACAATCTTCTACGTCAGGAAATTGCTATCTCAGACACCCGGAGCCCTCCCCATGACCAAAATTCTTCGTATCGACAGCTCGATCAAGGGCGATGCCTCGATCACCCGCAAGCTGACCGGCGCCATCGTCGCGCAGATCGGCGGCGAGGTGACCGAACGTGACGCGACCGCGATCCCGATGATCGACGGCACCTGGATCGGCGCGGCCTATACCCCCGCCGAGGGCCGCACGCCCGCGCAAAAAGAGCTGCTCGCCCTGTCGGACGAGCTGATCGCCGAGCTGAAAGCCGCCGATGTGATCGTGATCGGCTGCGGCATCTACAACTTCGGCGTGACCGGCCCGCTGAAGGCCTGGATCGACATGGTCTGCCGCGTGGGCGAGACGTTCAAATACACCGAAGCCGGCCCGCAGGGTCTGGTGGGCGCCAAGCGCGTGATCGTCGCCTATGCCTCGGGCGGGGTGCCGGCCGGGTCGGGCTATGACTTTGCCACGCCCTATATCAAGCAGGTCCTGGGCTTCATCGGCATCACCGATGTGACCGTGGTTGCGGCCGAGGGCGTGGCGGCGGATGCCGCTGCCGCCGTGGCCCGCGCCGAGGCCGAGATCGCGAAGCTCGCGGCCTGATCCTTTACCACTCGCGAAACCGGCGCGCGCCTTTCGGGGCGCGCGTCCTCTATTTCGGCGGGTCGAAATCCGCGAGCGGCCCATAGAGGATCAGCGTCGGATGATCCGCCTTCGCCCCCGCGAGCTGCGCGGCCAGATCGGCCACCGTGCTGCGCATCAGGCATTGCTCGGGGTGGCCCACGGCTTCGGCCATCAAGGCGGGCGTCCCGGGCGGCAGGCCATGCGCCAGAAGCCCCGCGACCAGTTGCGGAAAGGTGCGCTTGCCCATGAAGACAACGG
Source organism: Sphingomonadales bacterium (assembly GCA_014763785.1). GTDB lineage: Bacteria > Pseudomonadota > Alphaproteobacteria > Rhodobacterales > Rhodobacteraceae > Rhodobacter. The sequence continues at coordinate 2,148 of JACXUS010000211.1, forward strand.
TCGTCGCCTGCGGATCGGCCAGCGCGACCCAGTTCACCTCTTCGGGCAGGCCTCCGGTCACATCGGCGCCGGTCACGAACTGCACCCGCCGCGCGGTCAGCCGCCGGGTCAGCGGGATCCCCGCCGCCGCCGCCGCCGCACAGGCCGAGGGCACGCCCGGGATGATCTCATAGCCGAGGCCCGCCGCGCGCAGCGCGGTCATTTCCTCTTCGAGCCGCCCGAAAATGCCGGAATCGCCCGATTTCAGCCGCACCACGCGGCGCCCGGCCAGCCCATGCTCGACCAAGAGCGCATTCACATGTTCCTGTTTTGCCGAGGGGCGCCCGGCGCGTTTGCCCACCGCGATCAGCTCGGCCCCCGCGCCCGCATGGCCCAGCACCGGCCCCGAGGCGAGGTCGTCGAACAGCACCACCTCGGCGCGTTTCAGGCGCTCGACCGCCTTCAGCGTGATCAGCTCGGGGTCGCCGGGCCCGGAGGAGACGAAAGAGATGAAACCGGCCATGGCCCCCTCGGAGATACGTTCGAGATCAATGTCCTAGCATGGGATTTGGCGCCGGTCACGCCTGCAGTGCCGCCGCGACGCGCGCCCATTCCCCCGGCGCAGGCAGGCCGAGGCGGATCCAGCTTGGCGACCACGGGAAGATGCGCGACCAGATCCGATGGCGCGCCAGATGATCCTGCGCCGCGGCGGCATCGGGCGCGTGATAGCTGCGGAAGAGGGGCGTGCCGCCGATCAGCTGCCAGCCGCGCGCGGTGGCCAGCCGGTCCATCCGTGCGGCATCCTCGGTCAGCCGGGTGATCGTGGCCGCGGCCCAACCGGCATCGGCCAGCGCCTGCGTGCCAAGGGCGATCGCCGCGCCCGAGACCGGCCAGGGCCCGGCCATCTCCTCCATCCGGTCGATCAGCGCCGCGGGGCCGAAGGCAAAGCCCAGCCGCACCCCCGCCAGCCCCCAGAACTTGCCAAAGGAGCGCAAGACCAGCGCGGGCCCCGGCCCCGGCAGCAGCGACAGATCGGGCCGCGGATCGGCGAAGCTCTCATCGACCACCAGCAAGCCTACCTGCCCCGCCAGCGCGCGCAGCGCCGCCGGATCGTGGCAGCGGCCATCGGGGTTGTTCGGGTTCACCACCACCGCCAGATCGGCGCCCGCAAGGGCCTCGGGGGTGGCGACCTCTACAACCTGCCAGCCCGCCGCGCGCAGGCTGGCGGCATGTTCGTTATAGGTCGGCGCCAACACGCGGGCGCGCCCCGGGGGGCCAAGCCGCGGCACCATCTGGATTGCCGCCTGCGCGCCCGCCAGCGCGATCCCGGGCGCCGAGGTGCCCAAGGCCGCGCGCGCCGCCGCGATCAGCCGCGCCTTGGCCTCGGCCGTGGGCAGGTCGGTCCAGACCTCGGGCGGCAGATCGGGCAGCGGATACGGCACCCGGTTGATGCCGGTCGAAAGGTCGATCCAGTCCGCGCCGCCCCATTTGGCCCGCGCCCGGTCGATATTGCCGCCGTGATCGCGCGTCATCTCATGCCCCCATCCAGGCGGTCAGGCCGATCAGCCCCACCGCAAGCGCCATCGCACGGGCATAAAGCCCGAGCCCGCGCGCCAGATCCTGCGGCGCGGGATCGGCCGCCCCGCCGTTCAGCCAAGGCTCGTCCGCGACCCGGTCGCCATAGATCCGCGGCCCGGACAGGCGGATATTCAGCGCCCCCGCCAAAGCCGCCTCGGGCCAGCCGGCATTGGGCGAGCGATGCGCCCGGGCGTCGCGCGCCATCACCCCAAGCGCGCGCGCCGCCCCCCGCCCTGCGGCCGCGCTGAACAGAACCCCGGTGAGCCGCGCAGGCAACAGGTTCACCAGATCGTCGATCCGCGCTGAGGCCCAGCCGAAGTGCTCATACCGCGCGTTGCGATGGCCGATCATCGAATCGAGCGTGTTGATCGCCTTGTAGGCGGCAATCCCCGGCAGGCCCGCGACCACGCCCCAGAAGAGCGGCGCGATGATCCCGTCAGAGCTGTTCTCGGCCAGGCTTTCCAGCGCCGCACGCGCCACGCCCGCCTCGTCGAGCTGCGCCGGATCGCGCCCGACGATCATCGACACGGCATGGCGCGCGGCCGCCAGATCGCCCGCGCTCAACGGGCGGGCGACATCTGCCACATGATCATGCATCGAGCGCAGCGCCACCAGCGGCCAGGCCAGAATGCCGCCGATGACGATCCGCGCCCAGCCCTCGGGCAGCAGCATCTGCACCACTGCTGCGGGCAGCGCCGCCGCCGCGATCACGATCAGCGCGGTCGCCACGCCACGCAGGCGCTGGTTCGCCCCATGGTTCAGCCGACCCTCGAGCCCTGCGATCAGCCGCCCGAGCCAGGTCACCGGGTGGCCGATCCGCGCAAACAGCGCCGCAGGCCAGCCAAGCGCCAGATCGAGCGCGATCGCCACCAGCATCAACGGCAGTTTGATCCCGAGTTTCAGATTGTCGAGAAAGCGCATCGCAGTCCTCCGGCGCGAAGGGGTCGTCACAACGAACCACCCCGGGCGGGGCAGTTCGGCATAACCATCGCGGCAAGGGCTGAAGATTTGCTAAATCAGATCCGGGAAAGTGAAAGCGCGTTGGATAAAATGCGCAAGGCCTTGTCAGAGGCCGAAAAATGCCGTGAGAAGCAGGCCGGTGCGGCGAGAAAATTCCGACAGATCGAGGGCCCCAGGGGCGAAGGGATCGGGCGAGATACGGGCGCGCTCAAGTTGCGCGCGCGCCTGCCAACCGGGCAAAAGCGCCGCGCGGGCATCCCCTTTGAGCACACGTCGGCCAGCGTTCAGACGCGCCAGCCCCTCTTGGGCCAAAGCGCGCACCCCGTCGGGCGCGAGCCCCACCAGTGGCGGACGATTGCGCGCGGTCAATTCGGGCCAGGCCTTGAGCAAGGCCGCAAGCCCCGCACCGGCCCCGAAACTCCGCACGCCTGTTTCGGCCTCGGGTGCAGCCCCGAGTGCCTCGGCCGCCGCCCAGTAAAGCGCGCCAGCCGTCTGGTCGAGATAGGCCCAAAGCGCGGACGTGTCGGCAAAGGGGTCCGGCCAGCAATCGGCGCGGCGGGCCTCGGCGGCTCGGGCGGCGTAGCGGACCTCAAGCGCGGTGGAAAAGCGCGCGGTGACGGCCTTCATC
>JACXUS010000527.1 GCA_014763785.1 Sphingomonadales bacterium
GGTCACGAGATTACCCGTGCCGGAAAATCCCTTCTCCTCGATATAGCGGCGGAAATCGAAGGCGAAGACGGTCTCGAAGGCTTCCGCGCCCGAGCGCGGCGGCGGGGTCTCGTCGAAGACGAAGACATGCCCGCCGACCAGATCGCCCCTCTCGGCCACGGCAAAGGCCGTCGCGATCCAGTCGGGATCGGCCACGCAATCGCTGTCGATGAAGAAAAGCCGCGGCGCTGTCGTCTCGGCCACACCGCGATTGCGCGCCTCGGCCGCGCCTTTCTTCGCCTCGGTTACGATCCGCAGATCGGGGTAAGCGGCGCGGATCGGCGCCAGATCGACGGTGGAATTATTGTCCACCACCAGCAATTCGCAGCGCGCATCGAGCTGCGGCGCGAGCGTGTCGAGACAGCGGATCAGCCGCTCGACATCGTTGTAATGCGGGATGATGACAGCGGCCTCGACCATCACAGCGCCTCCATCAACTGCAACAGCGCCGCGTCATAGGCTGAAAGCCGGTCCAGCCCGCGCGCCAAAGCCGCGCGCGCCTCTTGGGCAAGCGCCGCTCGATTGGTGAATCCGTCCTGCAACGCGGTCATCACCGCATCCGCATCGGCCTTTGTGCAATCGATCGTATGGGCGTAACCCAGCGCGCCGAACAGCCCCTCGAACTTGCGGCTATAGGCGAGCGGCACGACCGGCACGCCCGAGGAAAACGCCGCGATGCAGGCATGCATCCGCGCGCCCGCGAAGAAATCCATTCCCGCGATATAGCTCTTTGCTTCTGACGGGCTGGCGAAAGCGGGCGCGCAGCTCACGCCATGCGCCTCGGCCAATGCGGCGCTGGCGCGGTAATCATCCTCGATCACCATCGGCCCTTCCGCGACGATCACATGGGGCACGAGATGGACCTCCGCCCCCTGCCCCTTGAACCACTCGATCGCGCGCGCCATCAGCGCCGGGTAATCGAGGGTCATGCCGAAATCATTGCCCCCGTGATAGCCCCCCGCCATCAGCAGCCCCGAAACGTTGAGACCGACACGGACCGCGTCATCGTCCCGCGACTCAGGGGCGTCATACGGCAGCCGCAACGCGAGATCGGAGGCCAGAACGGAAGGCCCGCGATAACCCAGCTCGCCAAGCGCCACCTGCGAGCGCTCATCGCGCACCGCCACC
>JACXUS010000030.1 GCA_014763785.1 Sphingomonadales bacterium
GCCGCCGCCCTGACCACCGCCATACGAGCCGCCACCGCCACCGCCGCCGCCCTCGCCGCGGCCGCCGAGCAGCGTCAAGTTGCCCGAATAGGGGCGCAGCACGACTTCGGTCGTGTAACGGTCCTGGCCGGATTGATCCTGCCATTTGCGGGTTTCGAGCTGACCCTCGATATAGACCGTCGAGCCCTTGCGCAGATATTGCTCGGCGATCTTCGCGAGCGCCTCGTTGAAGATCGCGACCGAATGCCATTCGGTGCGCTCCTTGCGCTCGCCCGATTGCTTGTCGCGCCAGGTTTCCGAGGTGGCGATCCGCAGGTTGCAGACCTTGCCGCCGTTCGAGAAGGTGCGCACTTCGGGGTCGCGGCCGAGATTGCCCACGAGAATGACCTTGTTGACGCTGCCGGCCATGAATGTCTCCGCCCTACGGGCCGCGGCGCGGGGGCGCGCGCGGCGATTCTGATTGATTGCACCGGGTATAATGCAAGCGCCCGGCGGGGAAAACGGCAAAGCCCGGCCGCGGGGCCTGTGGGCGCGACGTGACGGTCCCGACGCGGTGGGGCGCGCGCGGACCGGCCCGGGGCGGGGGATCGTTCCCCGGCGCCGGATCGGCGGCGCCTTGCCGGCGCTGCGCGGGGGCAGGTATTCCGGGCTTTTCAGCGCGGGCTTTTGCCCTATACTCTGGCGCGAAATGATTGTGGGCGGTGGGTCTTGATGCGGAAAACGGCCGGGGTCGTGATGATGGGCCTCTCGCTGGCGTTGGCGCCGGCCTTTTCGGATGTGGCGCGGGCCGAGGGGCTGAAACTCTCGGGGGCCTCGACGAAATCGCGCGCGCTGCTGTTTCGCAACCAGATCCAGATCCTCGACACCCGCGCGGCCGATCAATATTCCAATTCGGTCCGGCTGCGCCCTGATGGCGGCGCCTCGGCGGTCGCCGCGGCGGCGGTGCCGCGCTATTCCGGCCGCTATCGGGGCGAATATCTGAGCGCGGCGAAATCCGCCGCCTCGAAACACGGCATCCCCGAGGATCTGTTCCTGCGCCTCGTGCAGCAGGAAAGCGGCTGGAATCCGAATGCGGTCTCGCCCAAGGGGGCGACGGGGCTGGCGCAGCTGATGCCCGCGACGGCCGCGCATCTTGGCGTTGATCCGCGCGATCCGCATCAGAACCTCGAGGGCGGCGCGCGCTATCTGCGGATGATGTATGACCGCTTCGGCAACTGGCGCCATGCGCTGGCGGCCTATAATGCCGGGCCCGAGGCGGTGGCGAAATACAATGGCATCCCGCCCTATGCCGAGACGAAGAATTACGTCAAGGTCATCTACGGCAGCTGATCCGGGGTTTTCCCTTTGGTTTCAGAGGTTTCCGGGCTGACGTTGAGACGGGCGCGGGCGCCTTCGGGGCGCGCGAAGATCGCGCGCCAAGCCCTTGAAATGAATGGATTTCAGGCGCTCAGGGCAGGATGCGGGTGTATTTCGTGCCCGCCAGCGTCGCCCCGGCAATCAGCCCGGCCTGACCGAAGACCAGCGCGATCACCGGCGCGAGCGAGGTCGTGGTATCCGCGCCGATCGCGCCGCCCCGGTCGGGCAGCGCATAGCGCGCATCGGCGCCCAGCTCCCAGCCATCGGCGCGGCGGAAGCCGGCCAGCGCCTCCTGCGTCATGAAGAACAGCGCATGGGCATATTGCTGCGCGCCGATCTGGAACCCGATCGAGGCCGAGGCCGCCGAATAGTAATCCACCGTCACATTGTTGATCCGCAGCGCGCCGCGGCCATAGCCGCCGCCGACGCCGAAGCCCGCCTCGGTGATCAGCGGCATATAGAGCACGCCCACCGCCTTCGACATCAGATCCTGCGTGCCGGGGTATTTCTGCAGCAGGTAATCGCGGGTCGCATCGACGCGCGCGTCGATCCGCGCGGCGCCCGCGCCCCCAATGCCATTACCGCAGGCGGCAAGGCCAAGACCGGCCCCGCCAAGCGCCAGAAGGCTGCGTCTGGAAATCTGGGTCATTTGCTGCTCCGCTCTGTGGGTTGGGCCTGGTCCGGCCTTTGGCGCAAATTATAGGGCGGAAATCCGCCGCTGTCATGCCTTGCCTGCGGACAATGCGCGGGAAACCGCGCCCGCAAACCTGCCCGCCGGGGCGCCCGCGCCCCGGCGACCCGGGCGCGGGCTGCGGGATGGCGCGCCTCTCCCGCCGGCTGCCCAAGGGCCCGCGCTCTCCGTCCCGGGCGCACCCGCGCCGATCGCCCGCGATCGGCGCCCGGTCAGGCCCCCCCCTCAGCCCTGGTTCAAAAGCCGCGCGGCCTCGGGGGCGAAATAGGTCAGCACCCCGTCGCAGCCCGCCCGGCGAAAGGCCATCAGGCTTTCCAGCATGACCTTTTCCCCATCGAGCCAGCCATTGCGCACCGCCGCCATCAGCATCGCATATTCGCCCGACACCTGATAGGCGAAGGTCGGCACGCCGAAGCTGTCCTTCACCCGGCGGCAGATATCGAGATAGGGCATCCCGGGCTTGACCATCACCATATCGGCGCCCTCGGCCAGATCGCGCGCCACCAGCCGGATCGCCTCGTCGGAATTGCCGGGGTTCATCTGATAGGTCTTCTTGTCGCCCTTGAGCGCGCCGGACGCCCCCACCGCATCGCGGAACGGGCCATAGAAGGCGCTGGCATATTTCGCGGCATAGCTCAGGATCGTCACATCGCGGTGCCCGGCGGCCTCGAGCGCTGCGCGCATCGCGCCGATCCGGCCATCCATCATATCCGAGGGACCCAGAATATCCGCCCCCGCCTCGGCCTGCGCCAGCGCCATCCGCACGAGGCAGTCGACGGTCTCGTCATTCAGGATCACCCCGTCGCGCACCAGCCCGTCATGGCCATTCGCATTATAGGGGTCGAGCGCGATATCGGTCATGATCGCCAGATCGGGCACCTCGGCCTTGATCGCGCGGATCACCTTGTTGGTTATGTTCTCGGGGTTCCAGGCCATCTCGCAGGCCTCGGTCTTCACCGCCGGATCGGTATAGGGAAAGAGGCAGATCGCCGGAATGCCCAAGGCTGCCGCCTCTTCGGCCGCGCGCAGCGCACCGTCGAGCCTGCGCCGCACCACGCCCGGCATCGAGCTGATTTCCACATCGGCGCCCGGCACATCGGTGATGAAGATCGGCCAGATCAGATCCTTGACGCTCAGCCGGTGTTCCTGCGCCAGATCGCGCAGCGCGGGCGTGCGGCGCATCCGGCGCAACCGGGTCGTGGGGAAGGGCGGAAGGATCGGGTGCATGGCGGGCCTCCTGAAGGTCTGGGGTCTGTGCTGCCACGGATCGGGCGGCGGCTCAACCCCGGCGGGGCGCGCGCAAGGTCGCAGCGCGGCGGGCGATGGACCGGGGCGGTTTGACAGCGCCGCAAAAACCCATAGTGTCGGCGCAAACGACGCAGGGCCCGGGTGCGCAGGATGGTGCGCAAGGACCGGGCCCCGCGCCGGAACCCAAGGCGGGACGACAGCCCAGTGACTATTCTCGACACGATTTTTTCGCTCATCGACATGCGGTCCTTTTCCAATCTGTGGTATTGGATCGCGCTGGCGGTGACCTGGTCCTCGGCCTCGCATTGGGTGCTGGGGGTGCCCTTTGACATGGTGCTGCGCGCGCGGCGCAAGGGCGGGCAGGCGGCGCAGGATCTGGTGACGCTGACGCGGGTCAATGTCGGGCGCCTCCTGATGATCGGGCGCGATGCGGGGATCGTTCTGGCGGTGGTGGTGTCGTTTTTCCTCACGGTGCTGGTGGTGCTGGGCTTTGTCTATGGCATCGAATTTGCGCAGGCGATCGCGCTGATCCTGGTGCCGCTGGCGCTGGTGGGTTTGCTCAGCCTGCGCGCTGCGGCCCGGCTCGAGCCGGCGCTGGCCGCGGGTGCCGCGCCCGAGGCGGTGGCCAGCGCGCTCACCCATCACCGCATCGCCGTGCAGGCGGTCGGCGTCGTCGCGATCACCGCCACGGCGATGTGGGGCATGCTGATGAACTTCCGCCTGTCGTCCTTTCTCTGACCGGCTTCGGGCTTGACTTCGCCGCTTGTGCCGATACCTCAGGACGCGATGGACCATCTGTTGATTTCCGGCGCCCCCGAGGGCTTTGACGCGCGGCTGATCGCGAAGGAACTGGCGCGCGGGCAGGGGCCGGTGATCCATGTCGCGCGCGATGACCGGCGGATGGAGGCGATGCGCGCCGCGCTGGCCTTCTTCGCGCCCGAGGTGGCGGTGCTGACCCTGCCTGCCTGGGATTGCCTGCCCTATGACCGGGTCTCGCCCAATCCCGATGTGGCCGCGGCGCGGATGGCGGTGCTGGCGGCGCTGGCCGGGGGGCTGCCGGGGCCCTTCGTGCTGCTCACCACGCTGTCGGCGGCGATGCAGCGCCTGCCCGCGCGCGCGACTGTCGCGGCGGCCAGCTTTTCCGCGCGCGTCGGCACCCGCGTCGATGAAGCTGCGCTGCGTAACTATCTGGTGCAGATGGGCTTTACCCAAAGCCCGACGGTGTCCGAGCCCGGCGATTATGCGGTGCGCGGCGGCATCATCGACATCTTCCCGCCGGGGCAATCGGGGCCGGTGCGGCTTGATCTCTTCGGCGATGTTCTGGACGGCGCGCGCCGCTTCGACCCGGTCAGCCAGCGCACCACCGAGGTGCTGAAATCCATCGATCTGGCGCCGGTCTCCGAGGTGATCCTGGACGAGGGCTCGATCACCCGCTTCCGGCAGAATTACCGCGTGGAATTCGGCGCGGGCGGGGCCGAGGACCCGCTTTACGAGGCCGTCAGCGCGGGCCGCAAACATGCCGGGATGGAGCATTGGCTGGGCTTCTTCCATGACCGGCTGGAAACCATCTTCGACTATCTGCCGGTCGCCAGCGTCCTGCTTGACGATCAGGTCGAGCAGGTCCGCGCGAGCCGCTGGGAGAGCATCGCCGACCAATATGACAGCCGCCGCGAGGCGATGACGCGCCGCGACCGGCTCGATACCGTTTACAAGCCCGCCGAACCGGCGTTGCTCTATCTGGATGAGGCGGGCTGGGCTGCGGAACTGGCGTCCCGCCGGGTGATCCGGCTGCAGGTGCTGGCCGCCCCGCCGGGGCCCGGGGTGCTGTATGCGGGCGGGCGGCTGGGGCGCAATTTCGCGCCCGAGCGACAATTGGAAAATGTCAGCCTTTTCGGGGCGTTGAAGGACCATGTTCAGGCGAAACTGGTGGCCGGGCCGGTGGTCATCGCCAGCTGGTCCGAGGGCGCGCGCGAGCGGCTCAAGGGGCTGATGGAGGACGAGGGCCTGACCGGCGCGCGGCTGATTGCGGATGCGCGCGAGATCGGGCCGGGGCTGAACCTGACCGTCTGGCCGCTCGATCAGGGGTTTGAAACCGAGGCGCCCGCCGATCCGATCACCGTCATTTCCGAACAGGACGTGTTGGGCGAGCGGCTGATTTCGCGCCCCAAGAAGAAGCGCCGCGCCGAGAATTTCCTGACCGAGGCGCAGAGCCTGAGCCCCGGCGATCTGGTCGTGCATGTCGATCACGGCGTCGGCCGATACAAGGGGCTGGAGACGATCACCGCGCTTGGCGCGCCGCATGATTGCGTGTTGCTGGAATATGCGGGCGGCGACCGGCTCTATCTGCCCGTTGAAAACATTGAACTTCTCAGCCGCTATGGCCATGAAGAGGGGCTTCTGGACAAGCTCGGCGGCGGCGCGTGGCAGGCCAAGAAGGCCAAGCTGAAGGAACGCATCCGTCAGATCGCCGACAAGCTGATGCGGATCGCGGCGGAGCGGCTGTTGCGCGCGGCCCCCATCCTCGAGGCGCCGCACCACGATTGGGAGGCCTTCGCCGCCCGCTTCCCCTATACCGAGACCGAGGATCAGCTTTCCGCCATCGACGATGTGGTCGAGGATCTGAAATCGGGCCGCCCGATGGACCGGCTGGTGGTGGGCGATGTGGGCTTTGGCAAGACCGAGGTCGCGATGCGCGCGGCCTTCGTGGCGGCGGCCTCGGGGATGCAGGTCGCGGTGATCGCGCCGACGACGCTGCTGGCGCGCCAGCATTATAAGACCTTCGCCGATCGGTTCCGCGGCACGCCGCTGACGGTCAAGCCGCTCTCGCGCTTCGTTTCCGCCAAGGAGGCCGCGCAGACCCGCGAGGGGCTGGCCGAGGGGACCGTGGATATCGTGATCGGCACCCATGCGGTGCTGGCCAAGGCGGTGAAATTCCGCAACCTGGGCCTGCTGATCATCGACGAAGAGCAGCATTTCGGCGTGAACCACAAGGAACGCCTGAAGGAGATGCGCAGCGAAATCCATGTGCTGACGCTGACCGCAACGCCAATCCCGCGGACACTTCAACTGAGCCTGACGGGCGTGCGCGATCTTTCAATAATTGGCACACCGCCGGTCGACCGGCTGGCGATCCGCACCTATGTGTCTGAGTTCGATACCGTCACCATCCGCGAGGCGCTGTTGCGCGAACGCTATCGCGGCGGGCAGTCGTTCTATGTGGTGCCGCGGATCACCGATCTCGCCGAGGTCGAGGAGTTCCTGAAAACCCATGTGCCCGAGGTGAGCTATCTCGTGGCGCATGGCCAGATGGCCGCGGGCGACTTGGACGAGCGGATGAACGCGTTTTACGATGGCAAGTTCGATGTGCTGCTGGCCACGACCATCGTTGAATCGGGCCTCGATATTCCGACCGCGAATACGATGATCATCCACCGCGCGGATATGTTCGGCCTGAGCCAGCTTTACCAGATCCGGGGCCGCGTCGGGCGCTCGAAGCTCAGGGCCTATTGCTATCTGACGACGAAGCCGCGGATGCCGCTGACGCCGCAGGCCACGAAACGGCTGCGGCTTCTGGGCAGCCTCGACAGCCTCGGCGCGGGGTTCAATCTGGCGAGCCAGGACCTTGATTTGCGGGGCGCGGGCAACCTGCTGGGCGAGGAGCAATCGGGCCATATCAAGGAGGTCGGCTACGAGCTTTACCAGGCGATGCTGGAGGAGACGATCTCCAAGCTGAAGTCGGGCGAGCTGACTGAGATGGCGGGCGATGGCGAATGGTCGCCGCAGATCAACCTCGGCGTGCCGGTGATGATCCCGGAAAGCTATATCCCCGATCTCGATGTGCGGCTGGGGCTTTACCGGCGGCTGTCGTCGCTGTCGAGCAAGGTCGAGATGGAGGGCTTTGCCGCCGAGCTTATCGACCGCTTCGGCCCCTTGCCGCGCGAGGTCAACACGCTGTTGCTGGTGGTGCGGATCAAGGCGATGTGCAAGCGCGCCCATATCGCGCGGATGGATGCCGGGCCCAAGGGCGCCACGGTGCAGTTCCACATGGACAAATTCCCCAACCCCGCGGGGCTCGTGGAATATCTCACCGCCGAGCGGGGGACCGCCAAGATCAATGGCAACAAGGTCGTGGTGCGGCGCGACTGGGGCAATGATGCCGACAAGATCAAGGGCGCCTATGGCATTGCCCGCGATCTGGCGGAAAAGGTCGTGGCGGCGAAAAAGGCTTCAAAAGCCTGAGTTTGCGGGCCGAAGTTGAGATCAGTCGAGCGCCGCGAAAGGGGCCGCATGGGTGACCTTCCCGCCCGGCAGCGCCGCGCCGGACAGGTTCAGAACCTGCCAATAGGCCCCCGCATAGGGGCTGGCGAAGTCCCGCGCCTCGGCCACCGAGAAGCCGAAACGCGCGTAATAGGCCGGATCGCCCAGAACGAAGATCGCCTTGATCCCGCGCTCGCGCGCCAAGGCGATGCCGTCGCGGATCAGCCGCGCGGCGATGCCCTGACCGCGCACCGCCTCGCGCACCGAGACCGGGGCCAGCGCCCAGGCGGGCACAGGCGCCGCGACGCGCGAAAATCCGACATGGCCCAGATAGGCGCGCCCGAAGCGCGCCACCAGCGACAGCGCCAGATCGCCCGAGGCGCGCAGCGCTGCGATCAGATCGGCCTCTTCCGGGGCGCCGAAGGCCGCGCGGGTCAGAAGGTCGATGGCGCGGGCATCGTCCGGGGTTTCGGGCAGGATCTCGGGGGGGGCCTCTTCGACGCGATAGTCGCGGCCGATCCCGCGCGTGGCCGCGCCCCAGTCCGAGGCCGCGGTGCGTGCCTGATGCGCGTCAAAGGCCGCGCGGCTGGCGAAGCCCTCGGAGACGGTCCAGACCAGCGGATCGTCGGTCTGGGCAATGTCGAAGAACAGGCACCCGGGTTCGCGCACGGTCTCGCGGATATGGCCGGGCAGGTGGGTCAGCACCACGCGCCGGTGTTCGGGCGCGGTGCCGATCAGGCGGCCGGTCAGACGGATCAGGCTCATGGCGCTTCCTTCCCGGGGCCGGGTGATCCGAGGGGGCTCAGATCACTCCCATTCGATGGTGCCCGGGGGCTTCGAGGTGATGTCATAGGTGACCCGGTTGATGCCCTTCACCTCGTTGATGATCCGTGTCGCGGTCTCGCCGAGGAATTCGTGGCTGAAGGGGTAGTAATCCGCCGTCATGCCATCGACCGAGGTCACCGCCCTGAGCGCGCAGGCATAATCATAGGTGCGCCCGTCGCCCATCACGCCCACGGTGCGGACGGGAAGGATGGCGACGAAGGCTTGCCAGATCTCGTCGTAAAGCCCGTGCTTGCGGATCTGGTCGATATAGACCGCATCGGCCTTGCGCAGGATTTCGAGCTTTTCGCGGGTGATCTCGCCCGGGCAGCGGATCGCGAGACCCGGGCCCGGGAAGGGGTGGCGGCCGATGAAGCTTTCGGGCAGGCCGAGTTCGCGGCCCAAGGCGCGGACCTCGTCCTTGAAGAGCTCGCGCAGCGGCTCGACCAGTTTCAGGCCCATCTTCTCGGGCAGGCCGCCGACGTTGTGGTGCGACTTGATCGTGACCGAGGGGCCGCCCGAGAAGCTGACCGATTCGATCACATCGGGGTAGAGCGTGCCCTGCGCGAGGAATTCGGCATCCTCGATCTCATTGGCGTATTTCTGGAACACGTCGATGAAGAGGCGGCCGATCGTCTTGCGTTTCACCTCGGGGTCCGAAACGCCCTCGAGCGCGCCGAGGAAGAGATCGGATTCATCCGCCGCGATCAGCTTGATGTTGTAATTGTCGCGGAACATGGCGACGACCTGTTCGGCCTCGCCCTGACGCAGAAGGCCGTGATCGACGAAGACGCAGGTCAGCTGATCGCCGATTGCCTCGTGCAGAAGGATCGCGGTGACCGAGCTGTCAACGCCGCCCGACAGGCCGCAGATGACGTGGCTTTTGCCCACCTGCGCGCGGATCTGCTCGATCGCCTGTTGGCGATAGCCCGCCATCGTCCAGTCGCCGGTGAAGCCCGCGAGGCGGATGAAGTTTTCATAGAGCTTGGCGCCATTCGGGGTGTGGTGCACCTCGGGGTGGAATTGCACGGCGAAGAAATTGCGGCTGAGATCGGCGGTGATCGCGAAGGGCGCGCCGGGCGAGGTGCCGTAGACCTCGAAGCCCGGGGCGAGTTTCGAGACATGATCGCCGTGGCTCATCCAGACCTGTTCGCGGGGCTCATTGCCCGCAAACCAGCCCTCAAGGATCGAGAGTTTCTGCGCCGTGGGCACCACATAGGCGCGGCCGAATTCGGCGGTGTGGCTTTGGCCCGCCTCGACCAGACCGCCGAGGTCCTGCATCATCACCTGCTGGCCGTAGCAGATGCCCAGAACCGGCACGCCCATCGTATAGGCCGATTTCGGCGGGCGCGGCGAGCCCTCGCGGGTGACGCTGTCGGGCCCGCCCGAGAAGATGATCGCCCGGGGGGCGAAGTCCTTCAGGAAGGCGTCGGTGACGTTCTGATAGGGATGGATTTCGCAATAGACGTTCAGCTCGCGCAGGCGGCGCGCGATGAGCTGGGTGACTTGCGATCCGAAGTCGATGATGAGGAGGCGCTGATGCTGGGTCATGCGCCGGAAATATTGGGGCGCGCGCGCAAAATCAAGAGCGCGCCGGGGGCTCTGCCCCCGGACCCCCGGGATATTTGGGCACTGTTGAGGAGGAAAGCGAAAAGGGGGCCCGCAGGCCCCCTTTCGGATCGGTTCGTGGGGGCGATCAGCGCTCCGGCAAGAGGCCGCGCGGGCTGAAGCGCAGCACCAGAAGCAGCACGAGGCCCATCACGATCAGCCGCATATGCGCTGCCGAATCGACCAGATGTTGTTTCACCACGCCGTCGGCCAGCTGTGCGGTCACAAGGCTCATCAGTTCAGGGCCCCAGACCTCGGCCTTGATCCAGAGATACCAGATCAAGAGGCCGCCCAGCACCGAGCCCCAGTTGTTGCCCGAGCCGCCCACAATCACCATCACCCAGATCAGGAAGGTGTAGCGCAGCGGGTTATAGCCCGAGGGCGTCATCTGCCCGTCGAGCGAGATCATCATCGCCCCCGCAAGCCCCATCACCGCAGCGCCCAGCACGAAGATCTGCAGATGGCGGCGGGTGACGTTCTTGCCCATGGCAGCGGCGGCGATCTCATTGTCGCGGATCGCGCGCATCATCCGGCCCCAGGGCGATTTCAGCGCCAGTTGCGCGGCGAACAGCAGCGCAAGCAGCACCGATGCGAAGAGCGTGGTCCAGAGCAGCTTGACCAGCACCGTCGAGGCCGTCACCGGGTCGAGCCCCATCGCGCCCGCGCGGGCGACGAAATCGGCGCTGTTTTGCAGGTCGATCTCATAGGGGACGGGCCAGGGGCGGGGGATGCCGTTCACGTTCAGCACGCCGCGGGCCAGCCATTCCTCGTTGCGCAGGACGGCGACGATGATCTCGCCGATGCCGAGCGTGGCAATGGCAAGGTAATCCGAGCGCAGCCCGAGCGCGGTCTTGCCCACGACCCAGGCCGCGCCCGCCGCCAAGAGCGCGCCCACCGGCCAGGCGAGGAGCGTGGGCAGGCCGAGCCCGCCGAGGTTCCCCTGGGCGGAGGGGTTGATCGCCTCGATCACCGCGACGGCCGGATCGAAGATGCCGCGATAGAGGAAGAAGCCCGCGACCAGCGTCACGACGATCGCCCCCGCGCGCGCCGTGCCGCGCAGCCGGCCATTGAGCCAGACCGTCGCGACGATTGTGGCCACCGCGATGCACAGCGCGATCAGGATGCCCCAGCCGCCGCCCGCAAAGGCCCCGGGCGTGGGCGGCATCGACACCAGCACCGGCGCGAGCCCGCCAAGCGCGAGGAACCCCACCACGCCCGAGTTGAAGAGCCCCGCATAGCCCCATTGCAGATTGAGCCCGAGCGCGATGATCGCCGAGATCAGCCCCATGTTCAGGATGCCAAGCGCGCCATTCCAGCCGCGCGTGCTGCCCTCGAAAGCGATCAGGAGCGCCATGATCGCGAAGAAGACCGGCGCGCGCATCCGGCCGCCGCGGGCCTGGGTTGGTTGATGGGTGCTCATACCGCTTTCCCCTTGAAGAGGCCCGTTGGCTTGAACAGCAACACGATGATCAGGATCGCGAAGCTGACGGCGAATTTATATTCGGTGGACAGAAGCTGCATCAGCCCCTCGGCCTCCCATCCCGGGATCAGATAGGTGGCGACCTTCTTCCAGGCATAGGTCACCGCCACCTCGGAATAGGCGATGACGAAGCCGCCCGCGATGGCACCGATCGGGCTGCCAAGGCCGCCCACGATCGCCGCGGCAAAGATCGGCAGCAGCAGGTGGAAATAGTTGAACGCCTTGAAGGTCTTGTCGAGACCATAGAGCGTCCCGGCCAGCGTCGCCAGCCCCGCCGCGATGATCCAGGTCACCGCAACGACGCGGTTCGGGTCGATCCCGGACAGAAGCGCCAGATCCTCGTTATCCGAGAAGGCGCGCATGGATTTGCCGGTGCGGGTGCGCGCGAGGAACCAGAAAAGCCAGGCCACCACCAGCCCCGCGGTCACCACCGTGATCACCTGCGTCGCACGCAAGGCCAGCGGCTCGGCAAGGCCGGTCCAGGCTTTGAACTCCTGCGGGCCGATCACGAAGCGCGCGCCATCGGCGAAGCGGATCTCATCGACCCCGATCAGCACCCGCGTCACGCCGTTCATCACGAACATCACCCCGACCGAGACCATGGTCAGGATCACCGGCGCCGCCCGCACCCGGCGATAATAGCGATAGACGACGCGGTCGGTCGCCAGCATCAGCGCAGCCGTGGCGGCGATCCCGACCGGCAGGGCCAGAAGCGCCGTGGGCAGCGGCCCCGCGCTGATGCCAAGCGCCTGAAGGCCCCAGGTGACAAGGATGGTGATCGCCGTGCCGAAGGCCATCGTATCGCCATGGGCGAAGTTCGAGAACCGCAGGATGCCATAGATCAGCGTGACGCCAAGCGCGCCAAGCGCAAGCTGCGCGCCGTAAGCGGTGGCCGGAATGATGATATAGTTGAGGATCGCAACCAATGCGTTGAGCAGGTCCATCACTTGTCCTCCCAGCAGGCGCCGGTGAAGGTGATGCCGATGGCCTGACCCTCGGCCAGCGTATGGATCGACAGTGCGGCGCCGCCCTCCTCGAAGGTGCTGATGAAATAGCTCGTATTCTCAGCGGGTTCCGAGGCGAAGCTGATGTGGCCCGTGGCCACGTCGACGCCGCCCGTCATCGGCAGTTCCATCTGCGCGTCGCGGAAGGTTGCGCCCGCGCCATCGACCTCGAGCAGGGTGTCATAGGTCTCCTCGCCGCAGCCGCCGCCGATGCAGGACTGCGTGAAGTGGCAGCGCAGCCCATAGGCCAGATCCTCGGTGATATCCTGCGCGGCGGCGGGCAGGGCGAGCATCGCGCCAAGCGCGAAGAACAACGGTTTCATCTCAGCCCCCCAGAAAGGTGCGCCGCACATCCGGATCGGCCATCAGCGCCGCGCCAGTGTCGGTATATTTGTTCGCGCCCTGCGCAAGCACATAGCCCATGTCAGCAATTTCAAGGGCTTGGCGGGCGTTCTGTTCGACCATCAGGATCGAGATGCCGGTCCGAGCGACCTCGATGATGCGGTCGAACAGCTCATCCATCACGATCGGCGAGACGCCCGCGGTGGGCTCGTCCAGCATCAGAAGCTTCGGCTTGGTCATCAGCGCGCGCCCCACGGCGACCTGCTGGCGCTGCCCGCCGCTCAGCTCGCCCGCGTTCTGATGCCGCTTGTCGCGCAGGATCGGGAACAGCTCATAGACCTGCTCGATCGTGTCGCGGAAATCGTCGGTGCGGATGAAGGCGCCCATTTCAAGGTTTTCCTCGACCGACATGGTCGGGAAGACGTTGTTGACCTGCGGGACAAACCCCATGCCCTTCTTGACGCGGTCCTGCGGGCTGAGCGCGGTGATATCCTCGCCGTCGAGCTTGACCGACCCGCCGCGCAGGCGCAGCATGCCGAAAACGGCCTTCATCGCGGTGGATTTGCCCGCGCCGTTGGGGCCCACGATCACCGCGATCTGGCCCTTTTCGACGCGCAGCGTGCAGCCGTGCAGGATATCGGCGGCGCCATAGCCGCCGGTCATGTCGGAGGCGTCGAGATAGCTCATGCCGCACCTCCGAAACAGCCCATAACCCCTTGCTTGATCAGGAAAAAGCCGATCATTTTCCAACCCCCGCGGCGGTCTCCGCCTTGACCTTGTTCTTGAGCCCGCGGCCCAGATAGGCTTCGATCACCGCCTCGTTTTGCATGATCGTATCGGGTGCGCCCTGGGCCAGAACCTTGCCCTCGGCCATCACGATCACCGGATCGCAGAGCCGGCCGATGAAATCCATGTCGTGCTCGATCACGCAGAAGGTATAGCCGCGCTCGCGGTTCAGGCGCACGATCGCATCGCCGATCGTATTGAGCAGCGTGCGGTTCACCCCGGCGCCGACCTCGTCCAGAAAGACGATCTTGGCCTCGACCATCATCGTGCGGCCCAGTTCCAGCAGCTTCTTCTGCCCGCCCGAGAGGTTCCCGGCGCGCTCATCCTTCAGATGAGAAATCGTCAGGAAATCAAGAACTTCGTCGGCTTTCTTCAGAAGCGCGGCCTCTTCCTCGGCGATCCGGGCGCGGCGCGTCCAGACGTTCCACAGCGTCTCGCCGGTCTGGCCGCCGGGCACCATCATCAGGTTCTCGCGCACGCTCATCGTCGGGAATTCATGCGCGATCTGGAAGGTGCGCAGCAGCCCCTTGTGAAACAGCTCATGCGGCGCGAGCCCGGTGATATCCTCGCCATCCATCGTGACGCGCCCCGAGGTCGGCTTGTGCACCCCGGCGATCACGTTGAACAAAGTGGATTTCCCGGCGCCGTTCGGGCCGATCAGCCCGGTGATCGAGCCGGTGGCGATCTCGAGCGACGCGCCATCGACGGCATGGAATCCGCCGAAATGCTTGTGCAGGTTCTCGACCTTTATCATGCAGTCCCCTTCTTCACTTCGTGTGAAGATCGCCGTTTACGGCGTTGTTATTTAATGGAAAACAGCCCGGACTTGCCGGGCTGTCCCTGTCTTTGCCGCCGCGATCAGCGGTATTTCACGGTCTCGATCTTGTTGTCCTTGATCTCGATCTCGCGGAAGGTGCCGGCGGATTCGCCCGCGCCGATCAGCTCGACCGACGAGGCGCCCTGATAATCGACATCCTGACCCGCGGCAATCAGCTCAAGAGCCTTGCCCAGCTCGCCGGGCAGGATTTTTTCGCCGGGCGCGTTGGCGACATCCATCACCTTGTCCTTGTAGACCGAAGGATCGGTGGTGCCCGCCGCCGCCATCGCCAGCAGGATCAGCGCGGCCGCGTCATAGGCCTCGGCCGAATAGGCGCCGGTGCCGTCGAAGCCCGCAGCCTGTGCCATCGCGACGAATGTCTCCTTGCCTGCGCCCTCGGACGAGGGGAGCTGGCCGAAGGAGCCGTTCACCTCGGCGCCGAAATTGGTTTCCAGCGTTTCGCCGACCATCCCGTCGGGGAAGGCGAAAGTCGAGAAGGCGCCGGTATCCAGCGCGCCGCGCAGGATGCCCGAACCGCCCTGATCGATATAGCCCGCGATCACCAGCGCCTCGCCACCGGCGGCGGCCAGCGCGCCGACCTCGGCCGCGTAATCCGCCTTGCCGTCGTCATGCGCGGCCACGATGGTCACCTCGCCGCCCGCGGCCTTGAAGGCTTCGGCGAAGCTGTCGGCCAGCCCCTTGCCGTAATCGTTGTTGGTATAGGTGACGGCGACCGATTTGATCCCGTGTTCCATGATGATTTCGGTCATCACGGCACCCTGACGCGCATCCGACGGCGAGGTGCGGAAGAAGAGGCCATTGTCCTCGATCGTCGACAGCGCGGGCGAGGTGGCCGAGGGCGAGATCATCACCATGCCATTCGGCACGCCCACGTTTTGCAGCGAGGCGGTGGTTTCGCCCGAGCACATGCCGCCGACGATGCCCTTGACGCCCTCGGTCGTGATCAGACGCTCGACCGTCGCGGTGGCGGCTGCGGCGTCGATACAGGTGCTGTCGCCGCGCACGGGCACGACGGTCGAACCGCCCATGAACTTGCCCGAGTCCGAGACCTCTTTCATCGCCAGTTCCGCGCCCTGCGCCATCGAGGGCGACATCGATTCGAGCGGGCCGGTGAAGCCGAGCGAGATGCCCAGCTTGACCTCTTCAGCGAAGGCGCCGCCGGCGGTCAGCGCGGCAACGGCGCTGGCAAGAAGCAGTTTCTTCATGGTTCACTCCCCAGTTGGTTCGGTTTCTGGCGGCAGGTTAGAGTGCGCCTTGCGAAAAGAAAAGCCGCGAGCGGGGGGCTTCCGCGGGGAAATTCGACCGTCCGGGCAAATTTCTTGCGCGGACCGGGCCCCGCACCGAAGGATCTTCGATGCGTGCGCGGGTCACTCGAACTTCTCCTCGGGGAAGTCGATATCGGTCAGGTCGCAGTCGTCATCGAGGAAGTCTTCGGGCGGCGCGCCCGACTCGCCCGCGGCCGACGCGCCGCGCTCGCGGTAAGGGGTCGTCTGGTAATGCGCCCGGTAGCATTTCGAGAAATGGCTGGGCGAGGCAAAACCGCAGGCCAGCGCCACGTTGATCACGCTCATTTCCGTCTGCATCAACAGGTTGCGCGCCTTTTGCAGGCGGATCTCCATGTAATAGCGCTTGGGCGAGCGGTTCAGATAGCGGCGGAACAGGCGCTCGAGCTGCCGGGTGGACATGCCGACCTCTTCGGCCAGCCGCGCGGGGCTGACCGGCTCTTCGATATTGGCCTCCATCCGGGAAATCACCTGCGCCAGTTTCGGATGGCGCACGCCGATCCGGGTCGGGATCGACAGGCGCTGGCTGTCCTGATCGGTGCGGATCGAGTTGTAGATCAGCTGATCGGCGACCGTATTGGCCAGCCCCTCGCCATGGTCGCGCGCGATGATCTTCAGCATCAGGTCAATCGAGGCGGTGCCGCCCGCCGAGGTCAGCCGGTTGCCGTCGATCACGAAGACCGATTTCATCAGCTTCACTTCCTCGAAATCCTCGAGGAAGCTGTCCTGGTTTTCCCAATGGATCGTGGCGCGCTTGCCATCGAGCAGCCCGGCCTTGGCCACCGCCCAGGCGCCGGTGCAAAGCCCGCCCACCGCCGCGCCCCGCCGCGCCTCGCGCCGCAGCCAGTTCAGGATGCCCTTGTCTGTGGCCTCCGCCACATCGGTGCCGCCGCAGACCATCACCGTATCGTCGCGGGTGATTTCATCGAGCCCCATATCGACCCGCAGCCGCGAGCCGTTCGAGCAGGTCACCTCGGCGCCATCCTCGGAGGCGAGCTTCCAGCCATAGAGCTTCTGCCCCGAAACCTGATTGGCCAGCCGCAAGGGCTCGATCGCGCCGGCAAACGCCATCATCGTGAAGCGGTCGAGCAGCAAAAAGATATAGCGCCGCGGGCGTTCAAGCACCGGCACGCGGACGATGCCTTGCGAGGGCGCAGGGCGTGTATGGGCGCGCGGGGCGCCGGAACGAGGGGACGAGGGGATGCGCATTTGCGACCTGGAAAATGTCGGATCGAAACACCAAATCAGGGAAATGAGCGCCCCGCAAGGGCCCTCATGCGGCGGCCGGGGTGGTCTGTGCGAAAAGTGAAAATCGGGTTTGTTCCTGCTTGCGCAAACAGTATAAGGCACCACCAAGGCGGGAGCCGGACTGCGAGATCCTGGAGGGGAATATGGCAAAGGGTTGGACGAAATCGGACTGGCGCGCGAAACCGCGGGTGCAGATGCCGGATTATCCCGATGCCGCGGCGCTGAGCGCGGTCGAGGCGCAGCTGGGGCGGATGCCGCCCCTCGTCTTCGCGGGCGAGGCGCGCAGGCTGAAAGCCGATCTGGCGCAGGCCGCGCGGGGCGAGGCGTTCTTGCTGCAGGGCGGGGATTGCGCCGAGAGCTTCGCGGAATTCTCCGCCGACAACATCCGCGACACCTTCAAGGTGATGCTGCAAATGGCGATCGTGCTGACTTGGGGCGCCAAGGTGCCGGTGGTCAAGGTCGGCCGGATGGCGGGCCAGTTCGCCAAGCCGCGCTCGGCGCCCACTGAGATGATCGGCGGCGTGGAATATCCCAGCTATCGCGGCGATATCATCAACGGGTTCGAGGCCACGATGGAGGCCCGTCAGCCCGATCCGGCGCGGATGCTGCAGGCCTATACCCAGGCCGCCGCCTCGCTGAACCTGCTGCGCGCGTTCTCCACCGGCGGCTATGCCGATATCCACCGCGTGCAAAGCTGGATTTCCGGCTTCACCGACGAGGACGAGGCCGCGAAATACCGCAAGGTGGCCGATCAGATCTCGGATGCGATGGATTTCATGGCCGCCGCCGGCGTGACCTCGGATACCGCGCATGAGCTGGGCACGGTCGATTTCTACACCAGCCACGAGGCGCTGCTTCTGGAATATGAAGAGGCGCTGTGCCGGATCGACAGCACCACCGGCCTGCCGGTCGCGGGCTCGGGCCATATGATCTGGATCGGCGACCGCACCCGCCAGCCCGACGGCGCGCATGTCGAATTCTGCCGCGGCGTGCAAAACCCGATCGGGCTGAAATGCGGCCCCTCGACCACGGCCGAGGATCTCAAGGTGCTGATGGCCAAGCTGAACCCGGAAAACGAGCCCGGCCGCCTGACGCTGATCGCGCGATTCGGCGCGGGCAAGGTCGGCGAGCATCTGCCGCGGCTGATCCGCGCGGTCGCCGAAGAGGGCGCGAATGTGCTCTGGTCCTGCGATCCGATGCACGGCAACACGATCAAATCGGCCAGCGGCTTCAAGACCCGGCCCTTCGATTCGGTGCTGCGCGAGGTGCGCGAGTTCTTCGCGATCCACAAATCCGAGGGCACGATCCCCGGCGGCGTGCATTTCGAGATGACCGGCAAGGATGTCACGGAATGCACCGGCGGGGTGCGCGCGGTCTCGGATGAGGATCTGTCGAGCCGCTATCACACCGCCTGCGACCCGCGGCTCAATGCCAGCCAGTCGCTGGAGCTCGCCTTCCTCGTGGCCGAGGAGCTGCAGGACCGTCGCGCGCTGCGCAAGGCGGCGGGGCTCTGAACGGGGCGAGGCGCGGCCTTGGGGGTTACCTGAAGGACGCGCCGCAAGTCCCTGATTGAACGCAAAAAACTTGAACGCAAAAAAACCGGCCCGAAGTCCCCCAACTTCGGGCCGTTACTCGTTACGCTCCCGCGGGATCAGTCTTCGGCGCGCACGACGCGGAACATGGCGCGGCGCTCTTCCGGGGTGAATTGGGTCACTTCGGCGGGCTGCGGCGGTGCCGGGCGGCGCGGCGCGCCGGTCTCGCCACTCGCGGTTTTCGGGGCGGTGGGCACGGCGCGGGGCTTGGGCAGGAAGGCTTCCAGCTCTTCGCCAAAGCCAAGCGCGGCGGCGGGGCTGACGGGTTTGGGC
>JACXUS010000212.1 GCA_014763785.1 Sphingomonadales bacterium
GCGCGGGCCCTCTGCGAGGGCCCGCGCCCCCGGGTCGGATCGGTTCGGCCGCGCGCAGCGCCGCCGAACCGATCCGACAGCCCTGCGCCGCGATCGACTGCCTCATTTTTCAGCGATTGCCCCGGCGGTGGCGAAAGCTCTGCGTCATTTCGTATTTTACCACTTGATAAAATTTTGCCCTGTGGCAGCCTTCTCGAAAGGGCGCCTCGGGTGCCCGGCCACAAGGCCACCGCCAGCAAGACCCGGGAACAGGGTCGCAACGCAAGCAAGGGAGGTCCGCCCGTGACCACAAGTCCGCTTACCCCCGGGGTCGTCCCGGGGCGGCTCACACCTGACGATTACGCCCGCAATTTCGCCGATGTCGCCCCGCCGCTGGGGCCTCAGGCCGCGCGGATCGAGGCGGATCGCTGTTTCTTCTGCCATGATGCGCCCTGCATCACGGCCTGCCCGACCTCGATCGACATTCCGCTGTTCATCCGGCAGATCGCGACCGGCACCCCCGAGGCGGCCGCCAAGACGATCTTCACGCAGAACATCCTTGGCGGCATGTGCGCCCGGGTCTGCCCGACCGAGACCCTGTGCGAGGGCGAGTGCGTGCGCAACGCCTCGGATGGGGCGCCGGTGCAGATCGGTGCGCTGCAGCGGTTTGCCACCGATACGCTGATGGCGCGTCAGGGCCATCCCTTTGCCCGCGCGGCCGCGACCGGCAAATCGGTGGCCGTCGTCGGTGCGGGGCCTGCGGGGCTCGCCTGTGCGCATCGGCTGGCGATGAAGGGGCACGAGGTCACGATCTACGACGCACGCAACAAGCCCGGCGGGTTGAACGAATTCGGCATCGCCAGCTACAAGGCGCCGGGCGGCTTTGCCCAAGCCGAGGTGGCGTGGCTGATGCAGATCGGCGGCATCACCATGGTCGAGAACTGGCAGCTGGGCCGCGCGGGCGACGGCGGGATCGCGGATCTGCTGGCCGAGCATGAGGCGGTCTTCCTCGGCATGGGGCTGTCGGGCGTCAATGCTCTGGGGCTGCCGGGGGCGGATCTGGCCACGCCCGCGACCGAATTCATCGCCGAGCTGCGGCAGGCGGCGGAGCTCTCCACCCTGCCCGTCGGGCGCAAGGTGGTGGTGATCGGTGGCGGCATGACGGCGGTCGATGCGGCGGTGCAGGCGAAACTGCTCGGCGCCGAGACATCGACCATCGTCTATCGCCGGTCGCAATCGGAAATGCCGGCCTCCGCCCATGAACAGGAGCATGCCGCGACCCATGGCGTGCGGATCATCTGCAACGCGGCCCCCGTGGCGCTGCACGCGGTCGAAGGCGGGATCGAGGTCGAATTCGCCCGCACCGAGACCACCGGCGCGGGGCTGCGCAAGCTTGATGACACCTTCCGGCTCAAGGCCGATCAGGTGCTCTCGGCCATTGGCCAGAGCCTTGGCGCCACGCCCGAGGGGATCACGCTCGCGGGCGGCAAGATCGCCGTCGACGGGGCCGGGCGCACCAGCCTGGCGCGGGTCTGGGCCGGGGGCGATTGCGCCCAGGGCGGCGAGGATCTGACCGTGACGGCGGTGGCCGAGGGCCGCGATGCCGCCGAAGACATTCACAGCTATCTGATGGAGGTCTGACATGGCCGACCTGCGCAGCACTTTCATCGGGATCAAATCCCCGAATCCGTTCTGGCTCGCCTCGGCGCCGCCGACCGACAAGGAATATAACGTGCGCCGCGCCTATGAGGCGGGCTGGGGCGGCGTCGTGTGGAAGACGCTCGGGGCCGAGGGGCCGCCGGTGGTGAACGTCTCGGGCCCGCGCTATGGCGTGATCTATGGCGGCGACCGGCGCGTGATGGGGATCAACAATATCGAGCTGATCACCGATCGCCCGCTCGAGGTGAACCTGCGCGAGATCAAATCGGTCAAGCGCGACTATCCCGACCGGGCCTTGGTCGTCAGCCTGATGGTGCCCTGCGAGGAGGACTCGTGGCGCGCGATCCTGAAACATGTCGAGGAGACCGAGGCCGACGGGATCGAGCTGAACTTCGGCTGCCCGCATGGCATGGCCGAGCGCGGCATGGGCTCGGCGGTGGGGCAGGTGCCCGAATATATCGAGATGGTCACCCGCTGGGTGAAGCAATATTCGCGCATGCCCTGCATCGTGAAGCTGACGCCCAACGTCACCTCGATCCTGCCGCCCGCAATGGCCGCCAAACGCGGCGGGGCCGATGCGGTCAGCCTGATCAACACGATCAAATCGGTGACCTCGGTCAACTTGGATGACTTTGCGCCCGAGCCCACGATCGACGGCAAGGGCACCCATGGCGGCTATTGCGGCCCCGCGGTGAAGCCCATCGCGCTCAATATGGTGGGCGAGATCGCGCGGCATCTGGAGACCCGCGGCCTGCCGATTTCGGGCATCGGCGGGGTCACGACCTGGCGCGATGCGGCCGAGTTCCTGGCAATGGGCGCGGGCAATGTGCAGGTCTGCACCGCAGCGATGACCTATGGTTTCAAGGTCGTGCAGGAGATGATCTCGGGGCTCAGCGATTACATGGACCGCAAGGGCTTCACCTCGGTCGAGGAGATCGTCGGCCGCGCGGTGCCGAATTTCACCGAATGGCAGCATCTGAACCTGAACTATACCACCAAGGCGGTGATCGATCAGGACGACTGCATCAAATGCGGGCGCTGCTATGCGGCCTGCGAGGACACCTCGCATCAGGCCATCGCGATGTCCGAGGATCGGGTCTTCACGGTGAAGGACGAGGAATGCGTGGCCTGCAACCTCTGCGTTGATGTCTGCCCGGTGGACTGCATCAGCATGAAGGAGCTGGCGGTGGGGGCGATGGACCCGCGGACCGGGCGGCCGGTGGCGGGCTTTGGCGACTGGACGAGCCATCCGAACAACCCCTCGGCCGAGGGGCTGGCCTGCGCGACCGTCCCGAGCAAGTAACCCGGGCACGCGCGCGCGGGGGGCCGGGCGCCTTGAATGGTTTGCCGGGGAAGCTGAGGGCGCCGGGAGGAGGCGCCGGGCTTGCTGGGAACGCTGCGCGGGGTCGGTCACAATTGCTGCGGCGGCTCTCTGGCGGGGGCCATGCCTGGGCGTGTTTCCGTCATCTGAGCGTAGCGCGCGCCGGGCTTGCCGGGGACGCTGCGAGGGCGTGTCGCAGTCGCCGCCTCGACCTGGCGCCGGGCGCTTTTTCCGGGCGTGCCTCGGGCGTCTTGGTGCAGCGCGCGCCGTGCTTGCCGGGGAGGCTGCTCGGGGCGTGTTAAAATTGCTGCCGCGGCCCGGCGCCGGGCGCCATGGCGGGGCGTGTCTCAGTCATCTGGGTGCAGCGCGCGCCCCGCGCCAGGCCCCCGAGCCGGACAAAATCCGGGCAATCTGCGCGGGCTCTGCATCGGGCATGCGCGTCCTACGAACGCGGGCCCGGTGCCGCGCGGCGCCCCGCGCGGTGAAAAAAGATCGAGCCGGGCGCGCGATGCGGCCCGGCGCGGGCGGGCCCGCAGCGGCGAACCCTCTCGCCCGGAGGGGCGGAGGGACCAGCACGCCCCATGGGGCGTGCTCTAGCGCGTGACGTCGAGGCTCGGCTCGGCCGCTTCGGGTTCGAGACGTTGCCAATCCCCCTGCGCCGATCCGGCCTCAGGCGTCGTGACCTGTTCTGGTGCGGGCGCGGGCGCCTCGGGCGGCGGCGCGCTGTCGGCGCGCGGCGCGACGGGGGCCGCGGTGGCGGCGGGGCCGTCGGAGGCCTCCGGTTCGGGCGGCGCGATTCTGGCCACCTCGGTCGGGACCGTCTCGGGCGGGTCGAGCCGCCGCGCGGCCGCCGCCTCCAGCGGTGTGACATCGAAGGTCGGCGGCGGGCCGGTCGGCGCATCCGGATCGGGCGGTGGCTCGATCATCTGCGACGGGCCGTCGCCCTCCGGCATCAGACCGGCGGCCAGGGCAACCCCGGCCATCGACGCTGCCGTCGTTGCCTGTGACATCTGACCCCCGGGCGCGAAGGCAAGCACCTGCGCCTTGAGATCCGAGACCTGCTGCGCACGATCCTCAGGGGTCTGTGTATCGACCTCTGCCCCCATGCCGCTGTTGATATTCGCGGACTTCGCCGCAGGCTCCACCGTACTGGCAGGAGCTTTCTTCGGGGCCGCCGGCGTTAGCAGCGGCGACCAGCCGATCTGAGGCATAAGCCCCGAAATCCGGTCCATCCCCACACTCCTTGCAGATATGACCCCCACGTCACCACTGTCGCGCATGGAAGTGAATCAAAGGTGAACGGAGACGTGATTCCCGCGTTGCAGTTAATGCTGGCACCGCGGCGCCACCTGCAGGCACCCCACCGCCAGACCCGCCGCCCGGCACAGGGTCGGGGCCCGATCAGGGCGCCAGAAGCCGCTCGAACAGCGTATCGAGGAAATCGCCCGCCTCGGCGAAGGGCTCGCGCCCGGGCCCCAGAACCGCACGAACCTGCATCTCGAAATCGGCGTAATGCTGGGTCAGCGCCCAGATCGAGAAGATCAGATGATAGGGATCGACCGCGGCGATCCTGCCCGCCTCGGACCAGGCGCGGATCACCGCGGCCTTGTCATCGACCAGCGTTTTCAGATCGCCCTCGATCCCCTCGCGCATCCGCGGCGCGCCTTGCAGGATCTCGTTGGCGAAGAGCCGGCTTTCGCGCGGCATCTCGCGGCTCATCTCCAGCTTGCGGCGCATATAGGCCATGATCTCGGCGCGGGGCTCGCCCGACGGGTCCATCGCCCGCAAGGGCGCCAGCCAGACATCCATCAGCCCGCTGAGCAATTCCAGATGGATCGCCTCTTTCGAGGGGAAGTAATAGAGCAGGTTGGGCTTCGACAGCCCCGCGGCCTGCGCGATCTGATCGAGGGTTGCCCCGCGAAATCCCTGCGCCGAGAACACGTCGAGCGCGGCATCGAGGATCGCCTCGGTGTTGCGGCGCTGGATGCGCGTTTGCGGGCGGGGGGGGCTGGTGTCGGTCACTGTCTCTCCTCCGAAAGTGGCGCGGCTATAGCGCAGGGCGCGGCGGCGATCAATGCTGGCTTGGGGATTGGCGGCGGGAACAGCCCCGGGCGGGCCGATCCGCGGCCGGATCGGCGGTGAGGCCCGCGGGCGGGGGGCACATCCCGCGCGCAGGGCCCGGGCGGCGGCGCGGCCGCGCGCCTCGCCAATCCGTTAGTTCCGCCCGGCGCGGGGCTCTGCTATCGTGACGCCGAAACCCGCCCCTGCCCAAGACCGGAAGACATGCCC
>JACXUS010000528.1 GCA_014763785.1 Sphingomonadales bacterium
CGCCAATACCACGCGCTACGGCCTCTCGGCCTCGATCTGGTCGGAGAACGTGACGCTCGCGATGGATGTCGCGGCGCAGGCGAAGGCGGGCGTGGTCTGGATCAACTGCACCAACCAATTCGACGCGGCCGCAGGCTTCGGCGGGATGCGCGAAAGCGGCTTCGGCCGCGAAGGCGGGCGCGAGGGGATGCTGGCCTATCTCAAGACCCCCGAGCCGAAAGCGAAACCCGAGGCGAAGACCCCCGACTTCGCCGCCCAACCCTCGCCCGACACCCCGAGCGCCGCCACGATCGACCGCACGCCGAAACTCTATATCGGCGGCAAGCAGGCGCGCCCCGATAGCGGGCAGAGCTACACGATCGCCGTGAAGGGCCGCGAGCTGGGCCTCGCGCCGCTGGGCTCGCGCAAGGATATTCGCAACGCGGTCGAGGCCGCGCATAAGGCAGGCGGCTGGGGCAAGCAGACCGGCCATAACCGGGCGCAGGTGCTCTATTACATCGCCGAGAACCTCGCCGCGCGCGCCGAGGAATTCGCCGCACGGCTGAAAGAGGCCGGCCACGACCCGAAAGAGGCCGAGGCCACCGTGCAGCGCGCCTTCTACTACGCCGCCTGGGCCGACAAGCTCGACGGCGCGGTGAAATCGACGCAAAGCGCCAAGATCACCGTCGCGATGAACGAGCCCTGGGGAGTTATGGGTATCGCCTGCCCCGATGCGGCCCCCCTTCTGGGCTTTGCCTCGCTGGTGCTGCCCGCGATCGCGATGGGCAACCGCGTAATCGCGGTCCCCGCGCAATCCATGCCGCTCATGGCCACCGATCTCTATCAAGTCTTCGAGACCTCCGACCTGCCCGGCGGCGTGGTCAATATCGTCACCGGCCCGCGCGACGAGCTCGCGAAGACTTTGGCCCAGCACGACGATGTGGCCGCGATGTGGTATTGCGGCGGGCCCGAGGGCCGCGCGATGGTCGAGGCGGAAAGCGCCGGGAACCTGAAGGCGACCTGGGTGATGGAAAACCGCGACTGGGCGCAGGCTCAAGGGCGCGCGTTCCTGACCCGCGCGACCCAGATCAAGACGGGGCAGCCGACCACAGCCTGTTCGCCCGAGGTCGCCGCCCAGGCTAAGGAGATCGCCACGGCCAAGTTCGACGAGACGCTGGAAA
>JACXUS010000213.1 GCA_014763785.1 Sphingomonadales bacterium
ACCACTGCTCAGAACTCCGGATCCACGGGCGACGCTCTCCGGGTTGCTGACGGCGCGCGAGCCGGTCTATGCCGAGGCCGAAATCACGGTCGAGGCGCGGCCGCACTATTCCGTGGATGACATGGCCGAGAAGGTCATCGAGGCGCTTTCGGCGCGGCCCGACATACTGGAGACGACATGAGCGAAAAGATCGACTGCGTCCGCGTGGCGCTTGGCGCGCGCAGCTACGACGTGCGGATCGGCGCGGGGCTGCTGGCGGCGTGGAGCCTGCGCAACCAGGCGAACTATTTCTACCTGCCCGAGCAGATGGCGGCGGAACCGCCGGCGGTCGGCCAGGCGGTGCGGCTGGGCGGCATGGTCCGGCCCGGCTCGATCGTGACCGAGCGCGACGGGGTCACGGTCAACTTCATGGTCACCGGCAACACCGAGGATGCGATCCCGGTGCGCTACAGCGGCATCCTGCCCGACCTGTTCGCGCGCCGGCAGGCGATCCATCGCAGCGAGATCCGGGTGATCCCCCTGCAGATGGCCGAGGCAGACCGGACCATCTGTCTGCTGGCCCCTTCGGGCAACACGACCAAGGCCGCAGACCGGCTCGCCAAGATCCTGCGCAGCGCGGCAAACAGCTACCAGCTGCACATCCTGGGACTGGGCGGCTGATGCCGTAGGGGCCCTGCGCGGCATGATCGGGAGCCCGCCATCCGCGCCCGCCGGCCGAAGAGCACCCGCAGCCTCTGGTTCGGTTTGGTGTCCGCGAGCGCCTCTGGCGTCGAAACCGGCGCCCCGTCCCCCCGTGCGAACAACGAAAATCCGGCCGCAGCCGGATGGGGAGAACGCTTTCGCGAGGGCAAGTGGCGGAGGGGATGGGCCTAACGTCGGACCTTCTCCACCTCGCCGGGGACGCTTTGGCTCTTTGCTCATGGCAAAAGTCGGCTTGCTACGATCGGTTCACACCTGTCGGAGGATTCTGCGCAACCAGTTCGTGCGCGGATCGGCGTCGTTCCGGCGGTGCCAGAACACCGAGACGGGGAAGCTGCGCACGTCGAGCGGCGGGGTGGCGGTGACAAGGCCGAAGCCGGGAGCGAAGGCCCCGGCGACGCGCGCGGGCAATGTGACCAGCGCGCCCGAGGCCGCGGCGGCGGCGAGCGCGGGCAGGAAGGAGGGCAGGCCCAGAACGATGCGGCGGCTGCGGCCCAGGGCCTCGAGCCGGTCATCGACCACGCCGCGAAGGTCGCCACCGGGCGAGATCAGGATGTGGTCGGCGGCGCAATAGGTGTCGAGCGTTACGACCGGGGCCTCGGGCAGGGCCTCGGGCCGGCCGGCGACGAGGAAGCCCTCGGTGTAGAGCACCTCGCCCGAGATTGCCTCCGGCACGTCCCAGACGAAGCCGAGCGCCAGATCGGCCCGCCCCTCGGCCAGCGCCTCCATCGCGGCCCCGCGCCCCAGAGGCAGCACCGACAGCGTCAGACCCGGCGCCTGCGCCCGCAGGCGGGCGGCCAGCGGCGGGATCAGCACCGCCTGTTCGGCGTCGAGCGCGGCCAGGCGCACCACGCCCGTCGCGGTCGCCGGGTCGAAGGCCTTTGCTGCCCCGAGCGCGCCGCGCAGGGCCTCCACCGCCGCCGCCACCGGCGCCTCCAGCGCCAGCGCGGTGGCTGTCGGCTCCATCCCGTGCGGGCGGCGCAGGAACAGCTCGTCGCCAAAGATGTCGCGCAGCCGTTTCAGCGCCTGGCTGATCGCCGATTGCGTCAGACCGAGGTCTGCGGCGACGTCCACCGCCTTGCGGTGCCGCACGAGGCCAAGGAACACCAGCAGGAGCGTCAGGTCCAGCCGCCGGAGTTCGGATGTGCTGAAGTCAGACATGAGGCTTATTCATTACCAATTCTTCGCTCGAAGCCATATCTCTGCCTCACCGAATGAAGCAAGGAGAAACTCATGCGCATCGCGATCATCGGAACGGGCAATGTGGGCAGCGCCCTTGCGCGGGGGCTGAAGGGCAAGGGCCATGCGGTGAACCTGGGCGCGCGCGACCCTGAGGCGGCCGAGGTGGCGGCGCTGGCGGCCGAGACCGGCGCGGCCCTGGCGCGGCCCGCCGAGGCGGCGGCGGGGGCCGAGGTGGTCATCCTCGCCCTGCCCTGGGGTGCGGCGGAAGCTGCGGTTGCCGTGCTCGGCGACCTTGCGGGCAAGACCGTGATCGACTGCATGAACCCGCTGGGCATGGTCGGCGGCGCGCTCGGCCTGACCGTCGGGCATACGACCTCGGGCGGCGAGATCGTGCAGGGCTGGCTGCCGCAGGCCCATGTGGTCAAGACGCTCAACCAGGTCGGCGCCGAGATCATGGCGAAGAACGACCACCTGCCGCATCGCCCCGTGATGTTCATGGCCGGGGACAGCGACCCCGCCAAGGCGCAGGTGGCGCAGATCCTGACCGACCTCGGCTTCGAGGCGCTGGACGCGGGCGACCTCACGAAATCGCGTCTGCTGGAACCTTTCGGGATGGTCTGGATCAACCAGGCGCTGGTGCGCGGCAAGGGCCGGATGTGGGCCTTCGCGGCGGTGGAGGGCTGAGCCATGTCCTTTGCCGGACACCACATCCTGATCGTCGGCGGCACCCGTGGGATCGGTCGAGCGACCGCCACTGCGGCGCTCGCCCTTGGCGCCCGCGTGACCGCCACCGGCCGCACGGCCGAGAGCCTCGCCGCGCTGCCGGAGGGGATCGAGGGGACGCCCCTCGATTTCACCGATCCGGCCTCGGTCGCGGCGCTGGCAGGCGCCATCGGTCCGCTCGATCACCTCGTGCTCTCGGCGTCCGACGCCGTGGCCTGGGGGCCGTTCGGCGAGTTGACCGAGGAGGCGCTGCGCGCCGCGTTCGAGGCGAAGTTCTGGGGCTACTGGCGGGTCATCCGCGCCCTGGCGCCCAAGCTGTCGGAGGCGGGCTCGATCACGCTCGTCACCGGCGCCGCGGCGCGGGCCGCGCTGCCCGGCACATCCGGCCTTGCCGCCGTGAACGGCGCGCTCGAGGCCATGGCGCGGGTGCTGGCGGTGGAACTCGCACCGCGCCGGGTCAACACCGTCTCGCCCGGCATGACGGCGACCGAGGCCTATTCGGGGATGCCCGATGAGGCGCGCGCGGGCATGTTCGCGGCCACCGCCGCAAAGCTGCCCGCCGGCCGCATCGGCGCCCCCGAGGACATCGCCCAGGCGATCCTTCTGGCCGCCTCCAACCCGTTCCTCACCGGCGCCACGCTCGACGTGGACGGTGGGGCCCATCTCGCGCGGTGAGCGCGCGTCCAGCTCTCGAAATCAAGGAGACCGACATGACCCTGTCCCGCAGACGCTTTCTCGCCTCGGCCCCCGCGACCGCGCTGGCCCTGGGCGGCCTGACCCTGACCGGGGGCCGCCCGGCCCGCGCCGATGGCAGCCCGGCCGCGCCCGGCAACATCCTGATCGTCGTCGCCAACGAGATCGCGCATCCGACCATGGGCTTTCCGCTGGGCTTCTGGGCGGCGGAGCTGACCCATCCCTATGCAGAGCTTGTGGCCCACGGCCATGCGATCACGATTGCCAGCCTGCAGGGCGGCCGGGTGACGGTGGACGCCTATTCCGACCCGCGCCACGAATCCGGCTATTCGGCGCATGACTTCGTCTCGCTCGGCTTCCTGACCTCGCCGCGCCATGCGCCGCTGCTCGATTCGACCACGCCGCTGGCCGGCATCAACCCCGGGGACCATGCGGCGATCATCGTCGCCGGGGGCCAGGCCCCGATGTTTACCTTCCGCGAGAATGCTGCCCTGCAAGGCCTGATCCGTGCCTTCTACGACGCTGGCAAGCCGACGGCGGCGCTCTGCCACGGGGTTTCGGCGCTGGTCGACGTGCGGCTCGACGATGGCAGCTATCTGGTCGCGGGAAAGACCGTGACCGGCTTCTCGGCGGCCGAGGACGCCTATGTGGACGAGGTTCTCGGCGCGAAGCTGTTCGACTGGTGGGTGGAGCCTGCCCTGCGCGAGCGCGGCGCCAACTACACCGATCGCGGCATGTGGGCGAACTATGCCGTCGCGGACGGGAACCTGATCACCGGCCAGCAGCAGAACTCCGGCGCATCGGTGGCGCGGCTGATCCTGGAACAGCTCGCATCGTGAGACAGAGGGGCAGCGGCCGGCACGATCCCGTCGCTGCCCTGTCATCCATGCCCTGTTCACATTCTGAGACACCCGCATGACCGAACCCCTGTCCGCCACCTGCCACTGCGGCGCCGTGCGCCTGACCCTGCCGGGGGATGCCGCCGGCGTGCTGGCCTGCCACTGCGGCGACTGCCGGAAGATGCACGGCAATTTCAACGCATTTCTGGCCGCACCGCGCGTGGAGATCACCGTCGAGGGCGAGGCGGCGCTGGTCTGGTATCAGTCCTCGCCCGACAGCCGCCGTGCCTTCTGCGGCACCTGCGGGGCGCGGGTGGTCAAGGAACAGACGGCGGCCGGGCGCTGGCTGGTCTCGGCCGGGCTGATCGACGGGCCGACAGGCCGGCACATCACCCGCAACCTCTGGGCGCAGTCGAAGTCCGACTGGTATGCCCTGCCGGAGACACACGCATGAGCGAGCCTGTCACCATCGTCGTGCGCCGCAAAGTGAAGCCTGGGCGCGAGAAGGTTTACGAGGCCTGGCTGGAGCGCCTGACCCGCGGGGCGGCGGAGCAGTTCAAGGGCTATCTGGGCGCCGAGTTCCACCGCCCCGGGCCTGATGGAACCTATCGCAGCGTGTTCCGCTTCGACAGCCTCGAGAACCTCGACTTCTTCGAGCGGTCGGACTTCCGCCGCGAGATGCTCGCCGAGGGCGCGGACCTGTTCGCCGCCGATGCCGACTGGGAACGGATGACGGGCCTCGAGTTCTGGTTCGACCCTCCCCCTGGCACGAAGGTTCCGCAACCCAGCCCGCACCGCATGGCGCTGGTGCTGATCGCGGTGGTGTTCTGCCTGGTGCTGATCCTGAACCTCGCGCTGGGGCCCTTCATGGCGGGCTGGCCCCTGGCCCTGCGCGTGCTGGCCACCGTCACCATCCAGGTCGGTCTGATGACCTACGTCATCATGCCGAGGCTCACCCCGCTGATCGCGCGCTTCATCTATCCCTCCTCCAAAACCCTCTGAAAGGAAACAGAAATGTCTGCTGCCATCGACGTGCATACGAAGAAGAAGGTGCTGATGATCGCCGCCAACCCCGGCACCTCGCCCACCACCGGCTGGCCGGT
>JACXUS010000529.1 GCA_014763785.1 Sphingomonadales bacterium
GCATCGACCTGCCCGCCCTCGGGCCTCAGACGGTCGCGCGCGCCGCCCGCGCGACCGTCTGAGGCCCGAGGGCGGGCAGGTCGATGCGCCGGTCCTGTCCCGGCTTCGGCGCCTTGTAAAAGACCCCCTTCGCGCCCGCCGGATTGGGCCGCAAACCGCCATGCAGCGCCGCGAAATCGAGCATCGCATCGGTGCCGGGCAAAGCCTCGACCGCAAGACACAGCCCCTGCGCCACCACCGCGCCCTGCCCCACATCGGCCGCGCCAAGGGCTGCGACGATCTGGGCCGCGCGGGCGGCGTCCGCCGCATCGGCGTCAGACGGCGCGCCGGTCAGAATGCCCGGCCCCGGCACCAGATCGGGCGCGATCTGATCGGCGCCGATCACCTCCAGATCCCATTCCTCGAAGAGCTCGATCACCGCGCGCAGCGTCGCATCATCGCCCGCCTGCATCGCCCCGATCAGCCGCGGCACGATCTGCGCGGTGCGCGCGTCGAACATCTCGGCCTCGAGCCGCGGGCGGCGCATCGCACCGGCGAAACAGACGTGGGTGACGCCCCGCTCGACCAGCCCGTCAAGGAACGGCACCAGCCGCTCGATCCGAAACCGGAGCGGCTCGGCCCCCGGCACGGCGGCGGGAAAGCCGTCAAGCTCGCAGATCAAGAGATCCGGCGCCGCGGCGGCCAGCAGCGCGGGCAGCGCGCCCTGCCCCGCAATCAGCGCAGTCGTCCCGCTCATCGGGGCGTCAGGAAGCTGCGGTCCGAGGGACCGAGGATGAAATCGAGCACCTCTTGCGCCATCTCGCTCTTCACGCCCTCGTCGTTCAGCTTGCGCGCCTGTTCGCGGAAATTGCCTTCCGACAGCGCCATGTAAAGCTCGCGCAACGCGCCGATTTCAGCCCGCGCCACGCCGCGCCGCTTGAGACCCACAAGGTTCAGCCCCTCAAGCCCCGCCCGCGGCCCCGCCACCAGCGCATGCGGGATCACATCGGCCGCAACCATCGACAAGGCGCCGATGATCGCGCCGCGGCCGATGCGCACCCATTGATGCACGCCCGACAGCCCGCCGACGATCACGTCATCCTCAAGATGGCAATGCCCGGCGATCGCGACCGAGTTCACAAGGATCACCCGATCGCCGATCTGCGCATCATGCGCGAC
>JACXUS010000214.1 GCA_014763785.1 Sphingomonadales bacterium
GATCATTTCATCCATCAGGAGGATCCGCGCTCCTCGCGCTGCGCCATCTGGGCCTTGCCTTCGGCTCGCTGCTGGCCGCGGCGGTGATCGGGGTCGGCAGTCTGGGCAATCTGGCGGGGGCGGCGCCGCTGGCCTGGGTGGTCGAGGCGGTCGGCTGGCGCGCGACGCTCTGGGCGCTGGCGGGGATCACGCTGCTGGTCGCGCTGGCGATCCTGACCTTCACCCGCGACCCCGAGCGCGTCACCCGCCCCGAGGGGGTCGCGCATGGCTCGGTGCTGGATATCCTCAAACTGCCCGCGATCTGGCTGATCCTGCCGCTGACGCTGGTGAATTACACCTCGGCGGCGGGGATCCGCGGGCTCTGGGCGGGGCCGTGGCTGACGGCGATCCATGGCGCGGATGCGGCGCTGATCGGGCGCGTCACGCTGATCATGGGGATGGCGATGGTGGCGGGGAATTTCGCCTATGGGCCGGCGGACCGGATCTTTGGCAGTCACAAGCGGGTCGCGCTTTTGGGCAATGCGGTGCTGGCGGCGGCGCTGGCGGCGCTGTGGCTCAATCCCGGGATCGGGCTCTGGGGGGCGACGGCGCTTTTGGCGGTGGTTGGGTTCTTCGGCGCGTCATTCGCGGTGCTGATGGCGCATGGCCGGGCCTTCTTCCCGCCGCATCTTGTGGGTCGGGGGGTGACGCTCCTCAACATGTTCTCGATCACCGGGGTGGCGCTGGCCAGTTTCGGCTCGCGCCCGGTGTTCGAGGCGGCGAGCCGCGCGGGCGATCCGACCCATGCCTATGGCGTGCTGTTCCTGTTCTTCCTGCTCCCGCTGCTGATCGGGCTGGTGATCTATCTTTTCGCCCGCGACAAGCCGGGGGCCGCGGGCTAAAAGGCCCTCATGACCCAGATCGACGTCATCGCCCCGAACCTGAAACGCCGCCTGTCGGGCGTGACCACCACCGTTTTGCGCCTCGTGCCGGTGCAGGCGCGCGAGATCGGGATCGTCGCGACCGGCCCGGGCCTGCCCGCATCGGTCCCGCATCTGCCGCTGTGGCGGCTGCCGTTCCTGCCGCGCCGCCCCCGGGTCTGGCACGCGCGGCGCAATAATGAAATGGTGCTGGGGCTTGCCTTACGGGCGCTGGGGATGGATCTGAAACTGCTCTTCACCTCGGCGGCGCAGCGTCATCACAAGCCCTTCACCAAGCGGCTGATCGCCAGGATGGATCGGGTGGTTGCCACCTCGCCGCAGGCGGCGAGCTATCTTGAGCGGCCCGCGACGGTGATCATGCACGGCATTGATACCGAGGTGTTTCACCCCGCCGAAGACCGTGCCGCGCTGCGCGCCCGGCTTGGCCTGCCCGAAGACGGCCTCGTGATCGGCTGTTTTGGCCGGATCCGGCCGCAGAAGGGGCAGGATCTGCTGGTCGAGGCGGCGTTGGAGCTGCTGCCGACGCGGCCCGATGTCCACATCGTCTTCACCGGCCGCGCGGTGGGCGCGCATGAGGGCTGGCAGCGCGAGTTGGAAGCCAAGCTCGCCGCCGCGGGGCTATCGGATCGGGTGCGGTTTCTGGGGGAGCGGCCCTGGGCCGAGGTGGTGCAGCTCTATCAGGCGATTGATCTCTTCGTGGCGCCCGCGCGCTGGGAGGGGTTCGGGCTGACCCCGCTCGAGGCGATGGCCTGCGGCACCCCGGCGCTGGCCTGCGACGGGGTTGGGGCGTTCGATGCGCAGATCGTGCCGGGCGAAACCGGCGCGCTCTGCGCCCGCGACGATGCCGCGGCGATGACCGAGGCGCTGCGCGGGTTGATCGACGACCGCGCCGCCTTGGCCGCGATGCGCGACCGCGCCCGGGCGCATGTGATGGCGCAGTTCACCATTGAACGCGAGGCCCACGCGCTGATTGCGATCTATCGCGAGATGCTGGCGTGACGCGCGCGGGGTTTTACCTTGCCCGCAGCCTGCGGCGCGAGGCGCCCTTGGCGGCGCTGTCGGTGCCGCAAGAGACGCTCTTGGCCGCCGCCGCGGGCAAGCGCGTAGCGCTGGTCGGCAATGCCCGCGCGCTGGCTGAGACCGATTTCGGCGCCGAAATCGACGCCGCCGATCTGGTGATCCGCATCAACCGCGCGCCGATGCCGAGCCCGCAGAGCCACGGCACCCGCACCGACTGGCTGGGCCTTGCCGTGCGTCTGGGCACGGCCGATCGGGCGCGGATCGGGGCGGGGCGTTACCTGTGGATGAGCCCGAAACGCAAGCGGCTGGATCACGCCACGGCGACCAGCCCGGGCTTCTATCTGCACCCGCGGGCCGATTATGCCGCGCTCGCGGCGAGGCTCGCGGCGCCGCCCACCACCGGCGCGATGCTGATTGACCTGATGGCCCGCGCCGATCTCACCTCGCTCACGCTTTACGGGTTTGATTTCTTCGCCTCGCTTTCACTGTCCGGGCGGCGCAGCGCCGAACAGGTGCCGCATGATTTCACCAGCGAGGCCGACTGGGCCGCCGCCCTGATGGCGCGGGATTCGCGCATCACCTTGCGGAAATAATTCCGAATCCCTTCCCCTCGCGGCGGATTCCCGCTAAGCGGCCCCGTTCTTTGAGAGCAAGGAGGCCTAGATGGGCTACAAAGTCGTCGTCGTCGGCGCCACGGGCAACGTGGGCAAAGAAATGCTGAACATCCTCGCCGAGCGCGAGTTTCCGGTGGATGAGATCGCGGCGCTGGCGTCGCGCAAGTCGCTCGGGACTGAAGTCAGCTTTGGCGACCGAACTTTGAAGACCCAGGATCTGGACACGTTCGATTTCACCGGCTGGGACATCGCGCTGTTCGCGATCGGCTCGGATGCGACCAAGGTTTACGCGCCCAAGGCTGCGAGCCAGGGCTGCGTGGTGATCGATAACAGCTCGCTCTATCGCTATGACCCCGAGATCCCGCTGATCGTTCCCGAAGTGAACGCCGACGATGTCGTGCGCTACAAGAACAAGAACATCATCGCGAACCCGAACTGCTCGACCGCGCAGATGGTCGTGGCGCTGAAACCGCTGCATGACCGCGCGAAGATCAAGCGCGTCGTGGTGTCCACCTATCAGTCGGTGTCGGGCACCGGCAAAGAGGCGATGGACGAGCTCTGGAACCAGACCAAGGGCGTCTTCGTCCCCGGTCAGGAGGTCGAGCCCAAGGTCTATCCCAAGCAGATCGCCTTCAACGTCATCCCGCATATCGACGTGTTCCTCGACAGCGGCGAGACGAAAGAGGAATGGAAAATGGTCGCCGAGACCAAGAAAATCCTCGATCCCTCGATCAAGCTGACCGCGACCTGCGTGCGCGTGCCGGTCTTCGTCGGCCATTCCGAAGCGATCAACATCGAGTTCGAGGACTTCCTCGATTGGGAAGAGGCGACCGACATCCTGCGCGAGGCGCCGGGCATTCTGGTGGTCGATAAGCGCGAGGCCGGCGGCTATATCACGCCGATCGAATGCGTGGGCGAATATGCGACCTATATCAGCCGCATCCGTCAGGACAGCACGATCGAAAACGGCCTGAACATCTGGTGCGTAAGCGACAACCTGCGCAAGGGCGCCGCGCTCAATGCGGTGCAGATCGCCGAAGTGCTGGGCCAACGCTGCCTGAAAAAGGGCTGAGCGCGTTCACGCCGAGCTGAGAGAAACGTGACAGGGGGGCCATGCGCCCCCCTCTTGCTTTTGCGCGGGGCGGGGGCGAGGCTGGCGCCAAACCGGAGGATACCCATGAAACCCCTGTCTTTGTCCCTTGTGCTTCTGTTTTCGACCGCCCCCGCGGCCCTTCTGGCGGCGCCCGTCGAGGCGCCCTCGCGCGTCAGTGCGGTGACCCTGTTCCCATGGGGCGCGCAGGTCACCCGCGTGATCGAGGTCGCGGGCCCCGGCGAAGTGATCGTGCCCGATCTGCCCGAGAACACCGATCCCGCGGGGCTGCGGGTTGCGGGCGAGGGGGTGAAGATCGGCGCCGTGACGCTGATCGCCGACCGCGTCCCGCCGAGCGAGGCCGAGCCCTCGGAGGCGGTTCTGGCGGCCCGCGCCGAGGTCGAGCGGCTGGAAGCGGCGCTGGCCGAGAAAGAGGGGGCCGTGACCTCGATCCGGCTGCGCGCCGAGGCCGCGCGGGCGCAGGCCGAGTTTCTCAAGGGGCTGAATGTGCAGGGGCTCAGCCCCGAGCAGATGGCGGAGCTGTCGAATACCGTGGGGGTCGGGGTGCTCGGCTCGCTCGAGACCGCGCGGATGGCCGAGGCCGAGGCCGCCCGCGCCGATCTGGCGCTGAAACCGGATCGTGAGGCCCTGCAGGCGGCGCGCCGTGCGCTGGCCGCGCTCGAGCATCCCGGCACCGATCACGATGCGCTGCAGCTGGCGGTCGAGGGCGCGGGGACGGTCACGATCACCACCTTCGTCGCCGATGCCGGCTGGTCGCCCGCCTATGATGCGCGGCTGGCGGCGGATGGCAAAGGTCTGAGCCTTGAGCGGTTCGTCTCGGTGCATCAGGCCAGCGGCGAGGATTGGACCGGCGTCGATCTGACGCTTTCGACCGCGCGGCCGAGCGAGCGGGTCGCCGCCTCGGACCTCTGGCCGCGGCCGGTGCGGATCGGCGAGCCCGAGCCGCCGGTGACCTTCAAGGCGGCCCGGGCCGAGGCGGATTTTGCCGCCGCACCGATGGCTGCGGCGCCGGTGGTCGAGGCTGCGGGCCTTGCGATGCAGGGGATCACGGCGACCTATGTCTATGGCGCGCCGGTCGATATCCGCGACGGGGTCGAGGATCTGCGGTTGCGGCTGGGGGCGGTGGAGATCGCCGGGGCGGAGCGCGCCGTGGCGGTGCCGATGCTGGATGAAAGCGCGTACCGCGAATTCGAAGGGGTGAACGGCGCCGAGCCGATCCTGCCCGGTCCGGTCACGCTCTGGGCGGATGGCGCGGTGGTGGGGCTGGCCGATCTGCCGCCGGTGGCGGCGGGGGACCGGCTGCGGCTGGGCTTCGGTCCGATCGAGGGGATCCGGCTGAAGCGGCTCGAGCCCGAGACGCTGGAGGGGGATCGCGGCTTGATTTCCAAGGTGAACGAGCGGCGCGAGGTGGTCGAGATCTCGGTGGAGAACCTGACCGGGCGGGATTGGGATCTGCGGGTGATCGACCGCGCGCCCTATTCGGAGCAGGAGGATCTGAAGATCGCCACCAAGGCGAGCCCGGGCCCGAGCATCGAGGATTTCGACGACAAGCGTGGGC
>JACXUS010000530.1 GCA_014763785.1 Sphingomonadales bacterium
GTTTTTCGAGCGCCTGCGCCAACCGCTGGAAGTCGCCCTCGGGCCGGTGCATGTCCGGCTCCTCGACCTCGACATAGACGGGCCGGGTTGCCGGATCCATTTCCATCACGCGCTCGGAGGCGGCCTTGCGCACGACCTGCTTGTGGACCTGGCTTTCAGGCGGCACGTCGATCACCACATCGTCCAGGATTTCGGTCTGGCAGCCCAGACGCCGCCCGGGCTTGAGCCCGCGCACCCGGTCATAGCGCTCCTCGACCGCATTGAGCGGGCTCACCGCGTCGGGGTCCACATGCAACCCGAGCTTGGGGAAATCGCCGAACGACGGCGTGCACTGGCATTTCGAGCAGACACCGCGCCCGCCGCAGACCGAGTCCAGATCGACGCCCAGCTTGCGCGCCGCAGCCAGCACCTTCGTGCCGCGCGCCACACGGCCGCGCTTGCCCGAGGGCGTAAAGATCACCTGAACGTCGTCACTCATGTCCTGCTCCCGCATTCGCTTGCCCCCGTTCTAGGGCGCGCGCGCGCCGGAGCAAAGCCCGCAACCGACGCGCGCGCATGAGAAATCGTCATGATGATCTTGCACCCGAAGCAGCCCGCCATCGCCCGCGCCCGCATCAATCCCGTTGCCTTGCGCGCGCTCAGGCCCTAAACCCATGCGCCATGAAGATACTTTTCCTTGGCGATGTGATGGGCCGCGCGGGCCGCGCCGCGATCACCGATCGCCTTCCGAAATTGCGCGATGACTGGGGCCTCGATTTCGTCGTGGTAAATGGCGAGAACGCCTCGGGCGGCATGGGGCTGACCGGCGATCATGCGAAGACCCTGTTGCAGGCGGGCGCCGATGTGGTGACCCTTGGCGATCATGCGTTCGACCAGAAGGACATGATGCGTTTCATCGAGGGCGAGCCGCGCA
This sequence comes from Sphingomonadales bacterium, assembly GCA_014763785.1. Classification (GTDB taxonomy): domain Bacteria; phylum Pseudomonadota; class Alphaproteobacteria; order Rhodobacterales; family Rhodobacteraceae; genus Rhodobacter. The sequence goes on from JACXUS010000530.1 coordinate 914, forward strand.
TCATCCGCCCGCTGAACTACGCCAAGGAGGCACCGGGCAAAGGGGCGCGGGTGTTCTCCGATCGCCGTGGCCGCAAGGTGCTGGTGGCGCAGGTGCTGGGCAATGTGTTCATGAAACGCGCCTTCGACGATCCCTTCTCCGCCATCGAGGCCGAGCTGAAGCGCTTTCCGCTGGGCGGCGCGGTGCAGGCGGCGCTGGTCGACATGCATTGCGAGGCGACCTCGGAGAAGATGGCGAT